>JBJEVW010000267.1:0-2187 GCA_051884735.1 Kiritimatiellia bacterium
ACGATGACCACCCGACGTCATAAGTTATGGACTGTCGTCAGAGAGATACGGATTAGGAGATCTTGGCGAGGGCGCGCGAAAAAAGGTGGCGGCTCGCCACTCGGGTGTTGATTGCCGCCATTATGGCGGAATCCGGAAAAAGTCTCTCCTACTTTTTTGGGCAAACGAAAATCATTTTTCGCCAGTATTTTCAGGCAAAATTGAAAACCTGGAATCATATATCCCGGATTTTTCCGGGATTAGGGTGTCATCCGTACACCACTGGAAGTTTCAGCGGAAATCTGCTAGGATTTCTCCGTACGTTACGATTACGAAACAAGGTTTGCCATGTTCAGAGGAACCTATACCGCTCTCATTACCCCTTTTAACAAAAACGGGTCCGTCGACTATGGTCGTCTTCGCGACCTCGTCGAGGAACAGGTCGCCGCCGGAATCATCGGCGTCAGCCCCGTCGGAACCACCGGCGAATCACCGACGCTTTCCTACGAGGAACACTCCGAGGTCATCCGGAAAACCGTCGAATTCTCCAACAAACGGATGCAGGTCGTCGCAGGGTCCGGCGCCAATAGCACGCGCGAAGCGCTTGAACTGACGCGCCACGCCCTCGACAACGGCGCCGATGCCACGCTCCAAATCGCCCCCTACTACAACAAGCCTTCCCCCGAGGGTCTCTATCGCCATTTCAGCGAAATCGCCGATTTGGGGCTTCCCGTCCTTCTCTACAATGCCCCCGGCCGTACTTCGCGCGACATCCCCGTCGCAATCGTGAAACGCCTCGCCGCCCACCCGATGATTCAAGGCATCAAAGAGGCCGCCGGAGACGTCTCCCGCGTAAACGCCATCCGCACCGCCGTTGGTGACCGCATCGAAATCCTTTCCGGCGACGATCCCTTGACGCTTCCAATGATCGCCTGCGGCGCCCTCGGCGTCGTCTCTGTCGCGTCCAATGTCGTTCCTCGCGACATGGTCGAACTCGTGAATCTCGCCCTCCAAGATCGCTTCTCCGAAGCCCGCAAAATCCACGAGCGCCTCATGCCGCTCTTCAACGATCTCTTCATCGAGGTGAACCCCGCCCCCGTCAAGGCGGCTCTCGCCATGCTCGGCAAAATCGAAGAGGAATATCGCCTTCCCATTTGCGAACTGCTTCCGGAAAACCGCGAAAAACTCCGCAAGACGCTCCTCGCTCTTGGCATCTTGAAGAACTAGCCCTTCAACTGCCCCACACACCCCGCCGTGATGCCGGAATTCTTCCGATTCCGGCCCCGCCGCATAACTCCATGCCGCATCCGCACTCTCGCTCTCGATGTGGCTTTTTTATCCCCGCTTTCCGCTATGCTCAAACTCGCCATTATCGGTGCCGCAGGCCGTATGGGCTGCTCTTTGATTCGCGACTTGGCCTCCTTCCCGGAATACTGCCTCGTCGCCGCCGTCGATCGATCCGATCTTCCCGCTCTGGGTGAAGATTCCGGCACACACGCCGGCACACGCCCTTCCGGCGTTCCCCTTACCGCCGATGTAAAAGCCGCCATCCAAGACTCCGACGCCGTCATCGATTTCTCGTTCCACACCTCAATTCCCGCAACCGCCAAACTGGTTCGCGAATTTCGCCGCCCCTTCCTCGTCGGAACAACCGCTCTGGATGCCGAAGAACGCGCCGCCGTTACCTCCGTTGCCGAGGTCGCACCCGTCCTTCTCGCTTCCAATATGTCGCTCGGCATCAATGTGCTTTCCGAACTCGTGAAACGTGCCGCCGAACTGCTTCCCCGCGGCTACGATATCGAAATTGTCGAAATGCATCATCGCCATAAAAAGGACGCCCCCTCCGGAACTGCCATGACGCTCGCCGAAGCCGCAGCCGCCGGACGCAAATCCAATCTTGATGATGTCGCTTGCTACGGACGCCATGGCATCACCGGCGAACGCGATGCCGAAACCATCGCCATCCACGCCTTGCGCGGCGGCGACGTCGTCGGCGATCATACCGTTATCTTTGCCGCCGATGGTGAACGCATCGAACTCTGCCACAAGGCCTCCTCCCGCCAATGCTTCTCCTCCGGGGCCCTTCGGGCTATGCTCCGGCTCGCCGCCTTGCCGCCCGGACTCTACAATATGTCCCAAATCCTCAACGGCACGCGCTGACGCCCTTCCCCCGCCCCATTTCCCCCCCCGCCCTTTTTCCCTTCGATT
>JBJEVW010000268.1:0-2185 GCA_051884735.1 Kiritimatiellia bacterium
CAGGAGATGTTTGGATTATATGACCGAACAACACAAGGTTGGCTGGGATGATATTCTCGATTGCGAATTGTGGGAGATATACGATGCTCTCGCCCACGACGACAAGGCGCAGGCCGTCTCGGAGTGCTATGACGCAATCGCCGTTTTGATGAGGACCGTCGATGTGCTGGAAGGACGCCAGCCGTTGGAAGAACCAAAAAAGACGGCGGTAAGGCGGTAAACGGCGGTGTTCTCCCGAGCCGTGGCCGCATCGGGGGTTTTATAACGAACACGAAAAAGGAGATTGAGGCATGAATAACCAATATGACTGCAACGGCGGGAACTGCGAACGTGCTGCCGGGTTGGATAAAAAAACGATCTATATCGCGGGTCCTATGACCGGCCTTCCAGAATATAATTATGCGGCATTCAATAAGGCCGAAGCCACGCTCCGGGAACGTGGATGGCTTGTTGTCAATCCGGCCAATTTCTCTAACGTATTTGGGAAACCTCCAATAGGAGCGCTTCTTGATGCGTGCGTGGCTTCGGAACTATCCGCGATTCCATTTCTTGATGCAATTTATCTTCTAAAGGGCTGGAAAAAATCCATAGGAGCGAAACGAGAGTTCGCCGTAGCCCTTAAATACGGGCTTGAGGTGATTGTGGAAGACAGTGATAAAGACAGCGATAAATGAAACTCACGCCAGCAATTGCCATCGCGCACAAGATCGCAGGCTATCGGCCGCCTGTGGAGGATAAAATGTGTTGCCGATATTGCGGCGCGCACCGGAGCACCCGTAAGTACTTTGCTCCCTACTACTGTCTCCGCCACAGTTTCTACGTCCACGCTCGCGGCGTATGCCCGATGTTTTCCACGGATGCGTATGCGCCGCCGACCTCTCAGCCTCCACCGAAACCGCCATTCGTGCAGGAGGAAATGTTCAAATGACGCCGAAAAACCAATTCTTGCGCGACGAGGTGAAGAAAATTGAATCGCTTGCGGTAAACGCGCTTTCGCAACAGCCTGAAAAGGACGAGGCTTGTTGCAGACACCTCTACAGCACTCTTGTTCGCATCTTCAGCGCGGCAGACCTCGCTTGTCGCAAGTTCAACATCAAATGGAAAGGAACCAACACATGACAATGGCAAATGAAATCGAGTGTCCAAGCAACTGCGGTGAATGTGCGCTTTTCATGCGCCGCAGGGACAATCCAAGCCACGGATGGTGCAGCAATTGGGGCGGCGTCGATCTGACCGAAGAAAACGTCTGCTATCCTAACTTCGGCAGAAAGAGAAATGCGCAGGCGAAAGAAGGTGCGAAATGAACAGGATTAAATTTTCGCACAACTATCCGAAGTTGCACGGGCAGACATCCGCAAAACTTCTTGCGGTCGAACCGTTGAAAATTGACGCAAACACGCCGCGCGAACTGATTTCGTACGATACTGCCTATGAGGGCGGACACTACCCGCTTCGGAGCGGCGAGTACATCCAGCTCATTTTCCTCGGCAATCTGCGCATCCCCTTCTGCACGATCCGTCCGGCATACCCGCCAAGCAAGGTGATTTACTACCGCAACAACGTCGGGCGTATGTTTGCAGTAGAAACTCCGTAAGAAGTGAAGGGCAATATGAAAGTGTTGAATACCGTCGATCTATTCTGCGGCGCGGGCGGTGCATCCACTGGCCTTGAACTCGCCTTGAGCCGCTTGAAGATGAGACACAAGGGATTGGCCATAAACCATTGGGCCGTGGCGGTGGACACGATGCGGAAGAATCACCCGGACATCGATACAAAGCAAATGTCAATCGAGGCGGCCGTGCCTGCCGACCTTGTGCCGGGCGGCGAAGTGGACTTGCTATGGGCGTCGCCAAGCTGTACGCACCATTCACGCGCCAAGGGCGGGAAGCCGCGCAGCAACCAGCTTCGGGCACAGCCGGAATTGGTGCTTACTTGGCTTGACCAGCTGTTTGTCCGGCGCATTATCATCGAGAACGTGCCGGAGTTCGTGGAATGGGGGCCGCTCTCGAAGGACGGCCGGCCGATTAAGAAACTGCAAGGCTCGTGCTTTCTCGCATGGATCGCGGCAATCGAGGCGCGGAACTATGCCGTAGAATGGCGGATTGTGAATTGCGCTGACTACGGCGACGCGACAAGCCGCCGCCGCTTTTTCCTGAAAGCCGTCCGGCGCGGTTGCGGTAAGATT
>JBJEVW010000269.1:0-8960 GCA_051884735.1 Kiritimatiellia bacterium
ATCTACCTCTTCGGGATTCACGCCGGAAGACTCCAAAAGCGGCTCCGGAAGCTTTTTCGCAGGAGAAATGCCAAGTTCCCGCAAGGCTTCCACTCTCCGGACAAGATTGCCTTTCCCGCCCGACAGTTGCATACGCGCCCTGTCGTATGCATCGGAAATGCCCTTGATCGATTTTTCAAGCACAGCAAACGATTCCGCAAAGGTCACGAACTTGTCGTACATCTTGTTGACGGCATCGAAGATCTTGTCGGCATTTTCGTTTCTTTTCTCGCGGATGCGGAGCAAGGCGACAATCTGCAGGCAGAGCAGCAGTGTCGTCGGATTCACGATGATGACATGCCGGTTGAAGGCGTCCGTCGCAAGCTTCTGGTCGCGCTCCATGGCCAACAGATAACTGCCTTCGTTCGGAATGAACATGAGAATGTACCCTTGCGATCCCTTGATCTTTGTGATGTACTTCTTGTCCGCCAATTCCTCCATGTGCTTCCGGACGGAAGCGACATGCGCATCGGCGTGCTTTTTCCGCATTTCATCGTCAGCCACCGACACGTAATCCAGATAAGCGGTAACCGATGTCTTGGAATCGATCAGAAGCTTTTCCTTGTTCGGCAACAAAACCTCGACATCCGGAATCAACCGGTTGTTTTGTTCATCGTATTCGGTTGCCTGGGTGACAAAGTCCTTCCCTTCCCGCAATCCCGCCGTTTCCAGAATATTGGCCAATACCATTTCTCCCCAATTGCCCTGCGTCTTGCTCTCCCGCTTGAGGGCTTTGGCCAGATTTTCGGCGTCCGCGCCAATCTGAAGGGCTTGCTTTCCCAAATCGGCAATCGCCTGTTCGAAACTCGCCTTGTTGGAAACTTGCTGATGCGTATTTTCACGGAACGCCTCCTCGAATTTCCGCAACTCGTCCTTGAACGGCTTCATCAACTCGTCCATCCGCATCTTGTTGAGCTCCACGAGATTTTGGCTCGTAGACATCAGATGCTTCTGCGCCAATGCCGAAAACTGCTCTTGAAGTGCCGAAACCGATCTTTCAAAAGACTGTTTTGTGTCGGCGATGGTTTGTTTCGTCTGTTCGGACGCTTGCTTCAACTGGTTCTCATACCGCTCTTGAATCAGACGAATCTGTTGCCGGCAAGCCTCTTCCTTCGATGCCAAAAGAACTTGGCAGCTCTTCTCCTTTTCTTCCAGCAGCCGCTGCATCTGCTCTTTTTCCGCTTCCATCCTTGCTTTCCATTCCCGCATTCGGGCGGAAGCATCCGATTCCGACCGATGCGCTTTGTGCAAGGCGCACAAGAGGCACATGCACACGATAAACAGAACGGCAAGCGCCGAATAGACAATCAGATCCATCATGGAAAGCCAAACTCCGGAAAAGGATTCATCGGGAAGAGGGTAAAGAGACCTCTCAGGAGGTTACGATGCTAGAGAGCCGGAACAAACACCTTCTCCCAAAGCCCGCCAGGCAGCCGTTTCGACAGTCGACTGCACCGTCCTTCCGCAACGGCCGCTCGAAACTTTTTGTTTGTCTACTTCAACGCTTGGATGAACTCGCGCATTTCGCCGGCGCTCTTCCCTTCGAAGCGCATGCGATGCCAAATTTCCAGGTTGATGAGAATCCACAGGCGGAAATTGTGGTCGGCCTTTCCGCCAATGTGCTCTTCGACGAGACGGTCGATTTCCGCCTGACGGAAAAGCCCCAATTCGACCATGCGCGATTGTTTGAACAAGTTGCGCTGGAAATTCGCCAGATCGCCGCGTAGCCAACGCGCGATCGGAAAACCGAAACCCTGTTTGGGACGGTCGATCAGCTCTTGCGGCATGTAGCGGGAGGCCACCGAACGCAAAATGTACTTGAGGCCGCGCCCGGTTCCGCGCAGCTTGAGACTGGTCGGCAAAGAAGCGGCGAATTCAGTCAGCCGGTAATCGATCAAGGGAGGACGGATCTCGATGGAATGCGCCATGCTCATGCGGTCCGAGATGGCCAACAGATGGTCGGGAATGCGTGTCATCAAATCGGTGTACAGCATGCGATCCAGCAACTCTGCCGCCGTTCCGTCGTTGAAATAGCCGAGAATTTTCCCGATGGAATCCAAATTGGCGATCTTGCCCATCGCCTCCGGCGTGAAGAGCGCCTCCTTCGCCTCTTGCGTGAAGCGCAAAAACGACATGGAACGCGCATAGCGCCCACCCGCAGAGTAGAACGACATATCGTTGAGCCAACGGAGCTTGGAGGCGATCGACTTGTAGCCGAACGATTCCGGAACCATCTTGAACAGACGCCCGAACACATGGCGCCGGATGCAGGCGGGAACCAACGAATACACCTCCGCCAGCCGCTGTCCGGCAAAGCGGTCGTAGCCCGCAAAATTCTCGTCTCCGCCATCGCCGGAAAGGACGACCTTGTCGTATTTTGAAGCAACCTGCGAGACGAGATAAACCCCGACGCCGAACGGATCGGCCGGCTCGTCCATGTGGTCGATCATGTCGGGAATCGTGCCGATGACATCCGGCTCCACAATCTCCTTGCGCCAATTCAGATGATACTGCGTTGCGACTTTTTCCGCCCACGGCAGCTCGTTGATGTCCTGATCTTTGACGCCGATGGAAAAGGTGTTGAAGGTCTTGCCGGTGATGCGGGCGGTCATGGCCGTAATCAGCGAGGAGTCGATGCCGCCGCTGAGAAACGTGCCGATGGGGACATCGGAGAGAAGATGCATCTCGATTGTCTTGAGCAGCTTCTGCTCCAGCAAATCCGTGAGTTCCTTTTCCGTTCCGTCCAATTTGTCGCGAAATGCGTCCAGCTTCCAATACCGCTCCATCCGGAGCTTGCCGCGCTCGAAGACGGCGTAGTGCGCAGCAGGAAGCTTGACGACACCCGCGAACAGCGAACGGTCGTCCGAAAGGTACCGCAAGGACATGTAATGCCAAAGCGCCTCCAAATCGATGTCGCGCTTGACAATGCCGGAAGCCAACACGCCCTTCGGTTCTGAAGCAAAGGCAATCGATTCGCCGTTTGTCGCGAAAAAGAGCGGCTTCTGTCCCATGTGGTCGCGCCCCAGGAGAAGGCGGCGCGCCTCCGAATCCCAAATAGCGTACGCGAACATGCCGTGAAGCCGTTTCACGAAGGCCTCGCCTTCCTCCTCGTAAAGATGGAGAATCACCTCCACATCGGTCTTGGTCCGGAAAACATGACCCTTGGAGAGCAACTCCTCGCGCAACGACGGACTGTTGTAGATTTCGCCATTGCACACCAGCAGAATACGGCCATTTTCGTTCTCGATCGGCTGATGCCCGCCGCTCAAGTCGACAATCGAGAGCCGTCGCTGTCCCAGCGTCATGCCATTGCGCGTCTCACATCCAAAATCGTCCGGTCCGCGATAGGCCATCAAATCGCACATCCGGCGAACAATCGTTTCTGAATCAGCACCATTAAAACCGGCAATACCGCACATGACTGGAAAGGAGAGAAAAGAGGTGAACGGAAAGAAATCGGAAACGAAAACGTGCCGCGAAAAACGCCAGTTTTCCCTGCACGCTACGGAAGCGAAAAGAGTTTCGCCATTTTTTGGAGACGGTTTCTGAGGTTTCTGTCGCTGACAAGCGAACGCTCTTTGGCCGCTTCCATCAAATTGGTCGAGGAACCTTCCCGCAACAGGATTTTTGCATATTCGTTGTGGTATTCGGGAACCCAATATTCCGTCTCCAAAACGGTCCTCCAATATGCAATCGCCTCCGGAAACCGCTCTGCGGCCGTCAATGCATAGAGACGGGTATATCGCGCTTCATCATTGTAGGGATTCAAGGCAACCGCTTCCCGCGAAAAGTAGAGCGCACCATCCCTCGCCGCCACGTATTCGGCCCAATTCGTGGCACTGTGCAATTCATTCAGATAGAGATTCGCAACATAAGCGGGGAAATAATAGTTGCTTCCGTAAGAAGAGGAAACGGCGCGCAAATCACGCGCCGCAGCATCCGCATTCATCTGCTTCGGAACCTCCAAAGACATTCCCCGGAAAAAACCATACTTGTTGCGGAGATACGTCCGCTGCGCACGACAGGCGGAAAACGAATGGAGCAGACCGCCAAATCCAACGAAGAGGAAAAGGCTGCAGATAACCACCCGGAAGAGATGCCGAAACCGATGTCCGTCCATCATGAACAAGTCCTAGGAAAACAGTCTCAGAAACGGCTCTCCTTTGCTTCGATGATGTCGCGCGGACGAAGATACGGATCCTTCTCCTTGCCGGCCTTGATACGCGAATATTCATACTTTTCCGTGACGCCATTTCGGGTCAGGAGAATCGTTCCGCTGGCAAAGTCGTTGAGGTCTCCCGCGATGATAATGGCCTCCCGGAGCGTAAGCCCGTCACGAAACGGAATTTCGCCCCGCCGGTACACGCATCCCGTCACCGAAACGGTGCGGTTGCTCTCGTGCATCATCGTCGGACAAATCACCGTCACATTCAACGAATTGAAGTAACCTTCGCGGATGTAGGTGTCGCGAATGACCGTTTCCGCTTCCGATGTCGTCAGACCGCCGACACGGACCTCCCCGACAAAACTGAGCGTCACGTTTCCCAATGCATCGACAACGTCGGTGATGGGGCTTACTTCCATGGCATCCGGCAGACGAACTAGAATCTTGACTTCGTCCCCCGTCCGCAGCGGACGATCCGCACTGGAGGCCGTCTGCTGCGACGGAACCACCGGAACCCACGCGCGCGGGTTCTCGTTGGCAACCGCATTGTCAAACAGTCCGTCCAATACCGCACAACCGCAGGTTCCGAACAGAAGAGTGCCAAACAAGGAAAAAAGGGCAAATGCTTTGCTGAGACGACTCATGGCGAAACTTCCAAAACGGTTAATTGTTCGAGGAGGAATGATGGTGGGAGGCCTTGCGGGTCCGGTGCATTCTTCCCTTGCTGTCCGACGTGTAGTAATAGTAGTAGTACTGATGCTCGTAATAGTACGAAGACGAGTCGCGGGCAACATTCACATTGTTGAGGACGCAGCCGACCAAATTTCCGCCAATGCTGAAAATGGTGTCGCGCGCACGGCGAATGAGCGCTTGCGGATAGCGCCGGTATTGGACGATGAGAATGACGCCATCCGCCAGACGAATCAATTGGGCCGTATCCGAAACGCCGATGACAGGCGGTGCGTCGATGATGATGCGGTCATACCGTTCGCGCAACGTTTCAAGCAACTTGAGGATTTCGTCCGAATCCATCAAATTGTAGATGCCGGAACCGGAAGCGCGGCCAAAGGGCAGGAAGTCCAGCTTCTCCAATGGCGTCTTCACGATGGCCTCCTCCAACGAGGCCTCGCCGACAACGACATCCATCAATCCCGGCTCCAGCGCGACATTCAGGATTTTGTCCTGACGCGGGTGATAGATATCGCCATCGATCAACAACACCCGTTCTCCGCATTCTGCACAAGTCCAAGCCAAGTTGAAGACGGTCGTCGACTTGCCTTCGCCGGCGGAGGCGGAGGTCAAGACAATGACCTTCCCGGTTCCCAGTTTCTTGGACGTCTTGAGATTCATGCGCAGAACACGATACAACTCCGCGTGCTTCGAACGCGTCTTCTTGCTGTTGAGCAAATAGACATTCTGCGGAATGACACCGAGCACGTCCGTTCCGAGAAGTTTCTTGAGGTCTTCGACCGTCTTGACCGTCGTATCCAAGTATTCCACGAAGAAGGCCAAAACGAGACCGAAAAAGACGCCGGCAGCGACGGACAGAGTAATGTTGAGGGCAAAATTCGGAGAAACCGGCAAGGGCATTTCCGGCACCTTCGCCTGCTCGATGATTTCAATCGACGTCTTCGGCATGGCCAATTTGATGCGCTCATCGTCCATCCGCGACTCGATGGTCAGACGACGCGTTTTGAGCGTATGCAAATCCGTATTCAGTTTTTCCAGACGAATGGCGGTTCCGGCCGAAAGGCTACGCTCGTTGGAGGTCAGCGAATCCAACTGTTTCTTGTAACGATCGACTTCGCTTTTCGCTTGTTCCCAATCCAGACGCAACGCCGAAAGCGTCTCGCGAACCCGGTCGTTGATCTTCTTCGAAACACTGTTGAGCAACGAAATGTTCTTGCGGATATCGGGATGGTTTTCGCCATATCCGCTGTTGCGGAGAGCCGCAATCGACATCTCGTACCGGATTTTCTCCGAGAGAAGCTGCTCGACCGAATGGTCGCCAATCAAAATGCTCAGCGAAGAAGCCGCTTCATCCGGTGTCAACGCCACAAAGCGATCGTAGCGGTCTTTCTTCGTATCGGCCACCATTTGCGCGGACAAATGCTTAGCCGACAAATCTGCAATCTGACGGCGGACGACCAATGTGCCGGAATCGTTCCCGTCGACAATCACAACGCCCGCCTGGGCGCGGACTTGCGCCAATGCATCCTCCGTCGCGGCGATTTCGCGATCCAAATCCTTGATTTCGTCCTTCAGCGTCTCCAAGGCCGATTCCACCGAAGCCTTGCTCTTGGCGCGCGTATAGTCGGAAAAGACCTTTGCAATCGTATTCGCTACGCGAACCGCGACCTTTGCCGCTTCTCCTTGCGGCTTGTCCGGCTTGTCCAACCGGACCTGGATTACGATCAAATTCGTGTCCGGCAAAATCGAAAGCGACGTAACCCGCTGGATGAGCGATACGGAATCTTCAAAAACTCCTTGCGCGCTTTCCGTCGCCTTCCATCCGTAGGTCATGCCGAATTCTTCGGCGAGATGGGCTTCGCGGACAACTTGCTCAATGACCGAGCGCGACTTGATGATCTCGAACTGCGTACGCAAAAACACGGGATCGAAGCGCCGCGTCGTGTGCCCGAAAATATCGATATTCGGCGTTTCCTGCTGGACTTCGATTACGGTACTGGCGGCATACACCTTCGGCATCCGGCGCGTAACGACAATCCCCGTCAAAATCAGCAAGATTATAACGGCAATGACAATCTCCTTTCTGGAATAGATGATTTGCCAGTAATCCAGAAAGTGGACCGCCTCCTTCTCTTCGGGCGCAGGAGCCGAAGGCTGGGCGGGATGAGGCGGATTTTGCTGCTGAACGGGCAACGAATTGTCACTCATGGGAAGAACAAGTTCCTTTTATGAACAATCCGTCGGGATGATGCATTCCATTCCGACGGATTTGAATACCTGATTGTCATAGGTGGAAACGACCTTTCGCCACCAAACCAAAACCGGGATAGATGGGGTCGATTAGAGGAAACGGACGGTTGCGGAAATGCCAAGCCGGTTTTCGTCGTAATCCGTATCGATATCGCAATCTACGCTCTCGTAAGAGTAGAAGGCCGAAGTCGTAAGCCACTCGTTGACACGCCAATCGGCGGAAAGACGGAAAAAGACCGAGGTGCGGTCATAATCGTCCGATCCGTTGTTCCGCTTCCGGAGCGCTTCATAGTAGCCGTAGGCTTTCGCGGAAGGATCCAGGTCATCCAGCAGATTGTACTGGCGGAGACGATACTCGACGGCAGCAGAAAGCTTGTACTGCTGATCCGAACCGAAAAGGTAGATGAGATTCAGATAGGTCGCAAAATCCTCCTGAGAGGAGAACGGATAGACATCCGAATTGTCGAGACCATACCGGAGACCGGCAAGTACGCGGAGCGGATCGCGCTGGAAGAAGCGGAATTCCAAACGGGAGTCGCCCAGCTGATTCTGGTCATCCTGATCGTCATCGTCGTACCAAGCATGGTTGTAGCCAAACGAGGCGTAGATGAAGTGATTCTGGTCGCCTGCCAAATCGTAGGTTCCCTGAAGCCCGACCACAAAATACTGGAGACCGACATCAACCTTCTGCGGTCCATTCTCCAGCAATTTGTTCTCGCGGTCCCAAGACGAATACTTGGCGAAGACGCCATAGCTCAACCGACGGCCGGCCTTGTGCATCCAGTCGATATAAAAGCCGTACTCGTCTTCATCCCGGTAATCCGCATACTTCTGCTCGTCATACCGCTTGATGCGCCAATCGGCGGAGACTGTCATCGAATCCTTCGTCGAAAGCAGACGGGTGACCGAACCGGAGAGACGATTCTGGTAAAAGTCCTCGCTGAGCCGCTCGGGACGATCCGGATCGAATTCGTAATCCGAGCCGTAGAAATAGCTGTTGGCACCCGTCATCGAAAAACGATCCTTCAAGGTCATGCTCGTGCGGGGATTGAAAATGTACTCCATGTTGAAATCAAAATAATGATCCCAGTTCCATTCTTCATCGCCGGGAGAAGGATCGCTTTCCCGTTCGTAGGAAGGACTGTACATGGCCTTCAACTTCAAGCGCTGATCGATTGCCCGTTCATACGAAAATACAGGACCAATCGAGAAAACCGCAGAACTTTCTTTGGTGTAAAGCGGCTCGCCTTGCGAATTGCGGGCAACTTCACTGTCATCAACCTGGTCGCGGTTGTCCGTATAAGAAACCGATGTTTTGACACTGACGGCAAAATCATTCTTTTTCTTGTTCTGGAGAGGAACCGATACAGGTTCTGCCACGGAAAGCGTTGCATAGGAAATGCCAAGGAGCAAAATCGGCAATACTGTGGCTGAGCGGGAAGAGCGAAACATAAACAAATGTCTCCGGTTGAGTGGGAAAAGGGGTGATTCAATCGAAAAAAAAGAATCCCTCAACAAACAATTGCCATATTGTAGTTATCTGTATACGCTTGTCAAGAAGGAAATTGACTTTTCGACGAAATTAGGGGTTCCGGAAATTGCGAACGGAAGCGCCTGCCACCGCCACAGGCAGTAAGCCAAGCCACAATGTTTTTAGAGGGGGGCAAAGGATGCTCAAAGAAAATCAAAAATTGCCCGTGGTGGCTCACCGCCCGCCCGCTCTTTGTGTTCCTTTGTGGTTAAAAATCCGCGACCAAGATAACTGGCTGTCGGGCCTCCCGACTGGCTGTCGGGCCTCCCGACTGGCTGTCGGGCC
>JBJEVW010000270.1:0-2182 GCA_051884735.1 Kiritimatiellia bacterium
AGTCAAACCAAGCGAATCGGGTGTAAGCGCCTATTTCCCTAATGCGTCAACCCTGCACCCCGCCCCGCCGCCGTGCCCCGTTTTGCCGTGCCCGTGGCCGCCTCCCTCGCCACCAAACCTAAATCCTGTAACCTCTCTGTATTTCCTCTGTGCCTTCCCCGCCATCGTAATCCTGTCCATCCTGCCTAAACTTTCCCCGCTCACTCGCCACGAGCCATCGGGACTCCCGACCGCCTCGCCACCTTTGTGTTTCTTTTCGCGTACCGAGTTGGTAGGGCGCGATGTCCTCATCGCGCCGCAATCCTGACACTTCGCAATCCCGCGACTAAGCCTCCGCGTGCTCCGCATCGCCCGTTCGGCCACCGGGACTCCTGGCCGCCAATAATCGCACCCACCCGCCATCCCGCTTACACGAAAAACCTAAAATCTTTCTGTTCCTATCCATCCCGCTCACACGTTCTTTGTGTTCCCTTTCGCGCACCTCGCGAGCCCCATGCGCACCTCGCGAGCCCTGTGCGCACCTCGCGCACCACACGCCATTACGCCCCTGCACATTACCCTGCGGCGCGATGAGGACATCGCGCCCTACCGGCCATGCCGCTCCATCGCCCACGCCCATACGCACCTCGCGCACCACACGCCATTACACACGCACATTACCCTGCGGCGCGAGCCGGGAGTCCCGGCAACCGATGATCGCGCCCTACCCATCCCGCCCCGCTCGCCCACCGGCTGTCGGGCCTCCCGCCCCCGAAACCATTCTTTCTCTGTGGCTTTCCCGCGCCTCTGTTCGATGCCAATCGTCTGCTACAGGGAATCCTTGAACCGGAGAAGTTTGTCGAAAATCTTGGAAATATGGCATTTTTCCGACCATATCGCCGAAATCCGTTCGGCGTTCCGCTCTCCATTCGCCCAGTCGCGCGCCTCCTGTTTCAGCGCGGCGCAACACGCCTTTGCCGTCCGGCGTACCGCCATCCGCCCACATTGCACTTTCTGCAAAGACTTCCACTGGATCAAAGGCGGAGCAACGACAACCGAACAGCCGCAGCAAAGCGCTTCGTACGCGACAGTTGGACCACCTTCTGAACCAGAAGGAATAAATAAAATCTCCGATTCCGCATAATAGGGACATAATTCTGTCGAATCCATCATCGGTAAAAATGCAACCCTAACCCCGGCAGATGGAGCCTTTCGCCGGATCCGTTCCGTAATTCCATCCGAGGCCATCCCGATGATGACGGCAGAATAATCCGGATTGCTGGACAGGAAAGCGGACAGCGTATCGACCAACAGACCTCCCGCCTTGCGCGGGAGTGTCCAATCCAAAGCAATGGCAAGGATTTGCTTCTTTTTGGGCGGAGCGTTCTTGGTTATGGCGAGAGAATCCCGCACGCATAGCGGGATCAACAATGTATGATCCGCCAAACGAGAAAGTCCGTTTTTCCGCAGCCACGTTTGTGTATTTTCTTGGGCAAGTTCGTTCGAAGCCGCAAGTCCGTCAAAATGGGTCAAAAATTCCTTAAGACGCTTCGTTTGCGGGAAAAAGCTGTTGAAAAGCAGTTTCACCCATGTTTGGACAAAGGCCCTTGCAGGAGAAAGGGTGTCTCTATAGTAATAGTACTGCTTGCAAACCAATGTGGGAAAATACTGGAAGGGATGAAAAAGCCCAAACGCCGAATCTTGAATCAAGACAAGGCGAATACCGGCATCCCGGATCGCCTTTGCCACCGGTTCGTAACGTGTCGCAAAACCGGCATACAACAGACAGAAATCGGCTTTTGTCGACTTCCAGTAGGAGGAATCCTGCCATTGCGCCCATGTCGAGGATTCCAATAGCGGAGAAGACGGCTTTTCCGGAACCGTTCCGTCATCCAGGATGATCTTGACGCCTTCATAACCGCGACGGACACATTCCTCCGCATACCGGGCACCGTCCCGTTGCAGATACCGGCTTTCGTTGCCATCCCAAAACACAGGTGTCGGAAATATGAATTTCATATTGCTTCTCTTTTGACAATTCGATTTTTGAATGGGAAAGCAGTAGCCGGTTTCGAAAAACCTACTTGCAATATCGTTTTCTTGCACGCTTGCTCAACAGATCGCACAGGGCGCGGCAAGCCTGAATCGAAATCTCTTCCACTCTTCGATTCGTATCAAGAACAATGCTGTTTTTCCTCGCATC
>JBJEVW010000271.1:0-2181 GCA_051884735.1 Kiritimatiellia bacterium
GGCAATGCGCGTCTGTACTGCACCGCTGCCGGTATTTTCGAAGCGACCATAAACGGGAAAGTTGTCACCGATGAAGTCATGCTTCCTGGTTATCATCCATTCAATCTCGAAATGTCGATGATGGCATTTGACATTACCGATCTCCTGATTGACGGAAACAACTGCATTGAGCTGCATGTGGGGCGTGGATGGTATGGCACTGCCATGGCAGGATGGGAGGAGGACAACCCGCCCTTTGGCACGATTCCTGCCGTCATCGCAGAGGTTCGGATTGACGGCCAAACAATGGCGCAAACCGATGCGACATGGGATTCGTATCCCTCCCCTGTCACAGATTCGAATATTTATTTGGGGGAGATTTACGATGCGGCGCGCGAGTCTCTTTCCGCAATGGACGCTCCATCGAAAAAGGCAATTCTTTTCACGGAAAAACTTGCTCCTATTGCAGATCGCGTCAATCCGCCAATCCGTCGGACAGAAACGCTTCCGGTTGCCAACATCATCACCACGCCAAAGGGCGAAACCGTCCTCGACTTCGGCCAAGAGATGACCGGATGGTTTGAGGTTCGCAATCGCATGCCGGCCGGCACCTCATGGACGTTGGAGGCAGGCGAAATCCTCGATGCGGACGGAAACTTCTTTCGCGACAATCTGCGCAAGGCAAAGGCGCTCTATACCTTTACGTCCTCCGGTCCGGATGGACGCTGGGTGCGTCCTCACTTCACATTCTACGGATTCCGCTATCTTCGCTTGACCGGATATGCCGGAATCCCCGATGCCAATGATTTCCGCGGCGTGGTCATCCACTCCGATTTGGGTATTACCGGATCCATTCAGACGCCCAATGCCCTACTGAACCGGTTTTTCTTGAATACGCTCTGGGGCCAACGCGGCAATTTCCTCGATGTCCCGACCGACTGTCCGCAACGCGATGAACGCCTCGGATGGACGGGCGACGCTCAAGCTTTCAGCGGAACGGCCTGTTTCCACATGTACACGCCTGCATTCTACGGAAAGTTCATTCACGAGATGATTCTGGAACAGCCGAACTATGATGGCGGTGTCCCGTATGTCGTCCCCTCCGTCGTAAAGTGGTACAAGGCCAAAAATTGGCACTCTTCCTCCGCATGGGGCGATGCCGCAACCGTCATTCCTTGGAATGTCTATACCTTCTTTGGCGACAAATCGCTTCTCCGCAAGATGTATCCCGCCATGAAAATGTGGGTGGGCTTCATCGAAAAACAGGATGAGGCCAACGGAAACCACCGCTTGTGGCGTACCGGATTCCACTTCGGCGACTGGCTCGCACTCGACAATTTCCGTGAACCGACCACCCCCTTCGGGGGTACGGATGCATACTACATCGCTTCGGCTTACTATGCCTATTCCACGGAACTGACCCTTCGCGCCGCTGAGGTATTGGGAGAATTCGCAGATGCAGAACACTATCGTGTTCGCCTGCAAGAAATCAAGCAAGCCATTCAAAAAGAATACTTTTCGCCTAACGGCCGTTGCACCTCGGATACGCAAACCGCCTACGTTGTCGCCCTTGCCATGGATCTCGTTCCTCCGGAAATGCGGAAGCGATGCGCGGACATTCTCGCCGAAAAAATCCGGAAAAACAAGAATGCTCTGGAAACAGGCTTCGTCGGCACCTATTTTCTCTGCCGCGTTTTGGGCGACAACGGCTACGCCGATGTCGCATACGATCTTCTGCTGCGCGAGGATTACCCCAGTTGGCTCTATGAAGCCAAATTCGGTGCAACAACGGTTTGGGAGCGCTGGAACGGACAGGGTCCCGCTTCGCGCCCTGACGACGTGTGGATGAACTCATTCAACCATTACGCCTACGGATCAGTCGAAGAATGGGTGTATCGTGGGGTCTGCGGTCTCAATCCGGATCCATTGGTTCCTGGATTCCGACACGTATTCCTTCGTCCGCTCGCTTCCAAAAAATTGGGCGAGGCACGACTTTCCTACCATTCTCCTTGCGGAAAATACGAATCGGAATGGAAAATCGGGGCCGACGACAAGGTTGTCTATCGCTTCCGGATTCCTTTCGGATGTACGGCGACCCTTGAAATTCCCGGAGCCCCCGACACGCTCCCCAAAACGCTTGAAGCAGGCGTACACACCTTCACGGTGTAATCGCACACGTTTCATGATTTCCAAAAAAGGAAC
>JBJEVW010000272.1:0-2179 GCA_051884735.1 Kiritimatiellia bacterium
CCTTGTTGAACTTGGCATTGTCTTCAATAAGTTCCATCGGAGACTTGTAACGGAACGGGTCTTCTTTTGCTTTTTCTGACACGGCAATCGCATCGTCGATTTTGTATGCGTCCTCCGGGAGAATGATTGTTCCACGGATAATCCAATGAAGCGCAAGCTTCTCTTTCTTTGGATTGTCCAGTTTTTCGATTTCGTCAATGGTAGATTGCGCGTCAAGGTCTGGACGGTGTTTCGCAAGAATGCGCCCATATTCAGCGCGTCGTGTTGCTCCAATCGAGAATTTTGCATTTGCGATTTCTTCACCTGCGTCAGGATATGTCACAGAAGAATCCTTCTGAACGCCTGTAGGTGGCGAAACGGAGAATTTTGCGTCCGTATTTGCCACAGAAGAATCCTTCTGCACGCCGCTTTCGGATTGCTTCTGTTTTTTCGCGTTCTTCAGACCTTGCGCACGCAACGCGCCGTCATCGTCCTTCTCCTTTTGAAGTGTAGAAGACGGCGTATTGAACAAGTCCGGATAGTTCTGTTCCGTCTTCTGAATGGCATTCCGCAGAAGCTCTTCGTTCGTTTGCGCGTCCATGCCGAAAATATCCTTTTCGAACGGCACGCTTTCTGCACTGTTCACATACTTGATAAGGAACGACTGAATCGGTACGTTCGCCTTCGAACGTTGCGCAAATTCCGTAAGAATCGTGTCCTCGATGGCCGTATTGAGAAGCGCGAAATTCGTCTGATGCGCAATATCGAAAAGAATCTGGTCGTTCGTCTTTCCCGCATTCCTGTATCCGAGATATCGGACAAGCGCACGTCCGACATCCGCCCTGATATCTCTACCCGCCTTACCGGCTTGCGTTATGAACAAATCCTTGAACACCTGTTTCTAACTTCCGTCCATCCCCCTGTAAATGTCTCTATGGATCCTCAAAAGGCGCGAGATACCGCTTTTTTCTTGACAAAACCCGCTATTTTCGGCATTCTGCCCGTGTTCGTGGACACCTCTGTTTACCGACTTTTCCGGTGGCGGAATTCCCGGACCCGATTTCCTGTTGAAACCGCTGTTTATTGCTGTTCAAAACCAGATGATAAACCGTTCATAAAATCGGCACCTGTTCACAACGCCCCTTGTTGCGAACAATCCATTCACCTTCAATCCACACCTTATCGACAATCCAACTATCGTATTTCCAACTACTTACATAGAGATTACGGTTTTTTTGAACGGTTCTGCAACTACTTCTTGTTGACGATCAATATAGAAGGATATCTGTAGAGGTTGTTGAAAACCGCACAAGGATTGCGAACGAACATACGAGCCATGAAATTCAAACTGCATCAGTCGACTTTCCTGGAAGCGCTCAAGTCTGTCCAGGGCGGTATTGGAAGCCGTTCCGCCAATATGCCCATTCTTTCCAATGTTTTGATTGAAGCGAATGACGAGACGCTTGTTTTCACGACAACGGATTTTGACGTAACGGTACGCTTCCGCTGCAAGGCGGAGGTTGTCGAGCCCGGTTCGATTACGCTTCCGTTGAAGCGGCTGACATCGATTGTCGGGGTTTTGTCCGATCAAGTGGTCGAAATCGCTTCCGATCCTAATCAAGAGGGTGCGATTCGCATGACTTGCGGCTCCTATCGGTCGAAAATTACCGGCATTCCCGCCAAGGAATACCCGCCGATTGCAGAGCCGGAAGGCGGCAGCACGTTCAAGTTGGACCAAGCGATTTTCAAGGAATCGCTTCGCAAGACGGCGTATGCGGCTGCGGTCGATGATTCGCGTCCCGTGCTGATGGGCGTTTTGCTGAGTTTTGCAGACGGCAAATTGACGACCGTTGCCACGGATGGTCGCCGTTTGGCGCTCTTCTGGACGGAGCTCGACTTCCCCGAAGGGCAAAACTGCAATGCGGTATTGCCTGCCCGTGCCGTCAAAGAGTTGCTTCGTTCTCTGACGGCCGGAGAAATGAAGATTACCGTCAAGGAAACGCAGGCGATTTTCGAGTTCGGCGATCATTTCTTCAGCACTACGCTCATGTCCGGCCAGTATCCGGATTACAAACAGGTTGTTTTCACGGATTGCGAGAACAAAATCAAGGTCAACCGCGAAGAGCTTGTTGCCGTATTGCAGCGTATCAGCGTCTCGACAACGCCGACAACGAATGCCATGCGTTTGACCTTCGAGAAC
>JBJEVW010000273.1:0-2176 GCA_051884735.1 Kiritimatiellia bacterium
CAGGAAGAAGTCAAGTATCTTATAATACATACGAATGCAAAACAACTTCAGAATGAAAGCGAAATGTATGGGACAAGCATTGCTGCAAGTAAGGATCGACCGAGATCTCAAAGAGCAGACCGCCGCCATATATGACGCAATAGGCATTGACCTGCCTACGGCGATAAGGATGTTTTTCAAAAGGACCGTCATGGTTGGCGGCCTGCCCTTTGAAGGGAGGCTGATTGTGCGCGACAACGCGGCGCGGGAAGCCTTTGCCTCGATGCGCCGGAAAGTCGAAGCGGCGCAATCTGAAGAGCCGACGCTCGATGAGATCAACGAATACATCTCATCCGTCCGCCGGAGCAGAAAACCGGACGAAACTGCGGCGCGGCGGCAAGCATGATAAAAGCCGTCATTGACACGAATGTCCTTGTGTCGGCCTTTTGGACGCCGAACCGGCAATCGCTCACCGTGCGGATTGCCGATGCCATAACCAAGGACTTGTTTGTTCCGCTCTATTCGCCGCCGATGATTGCGGAGTATCGCGAGGTTTTGTTCCGCTCCATGTTCGGGGTCTCAGAGAACGAAGTGCACAACCTCGTCGATCACATCGTCACGCATGGCGAGTTAGTCGAACCGTCCGAATCCTCAGCCCATTTCCCTGACCCTGACGACAAGATGTTCTTTTGCATGGTCTTGGCCGCAAGCGCAGACAATCCGCTTCTGGTGACCGGCAACGCGAAGCACTATCCGTCGGCCGATTTTGTGGTCAGCCCCGCCGAGTTCTGCGACATGCTGGGGATTTGACGGCTTCTGTCGATAGGCGCTTTGCGTGCAATGAAACAAACGGTGCAATTCTGAACGGTCATTTATTTTGGTGAGTGCAGTTCTAAACGATTATTTAGAATTGTTCTTGACGTACATTGGGATGAAATAGTAGAATACAGGCCATGAAGAACGTCAAAAGGCTCTACGAAAACATCGTGCGCGAACATCTGGGGATGTATCGGCAGATGATATTCCTTTCCGGTCCCAGGCAGGTCGGCAAGACGACAATAGCCAAGTCATTCGCCTCGGACTACCTGAATTGGGAAGAAAAGGACGCCCGTCTGCTGATCCTCAAGGGGGCAAAGGCCGTAGGCGGATCGCTCGGCCTTCGCGAAGGCCTCGACTCCGGGAAGGTCCTCGCGTTTGACGAAATCCACCGCTACCCGAAATGGAAGACCTTTCTCAAGGGATTCTTCGACGTGTACGAGAAAAGCGTCAGGATCTTCGCGACAGGATCCGCCAAGATGGATGTGTACAAGCGCGGCGGAGACAGCATGATGGGGCGCTATTTCTCGTATAGGGTCCATCCCTTGTCCGTTGCGGAACTCCTGGATTCCTCTATTCCGGACGAGCATCGCATCGTGCGCCCGCCGAGGGAACTCGCCGCCGCCGAGTGGAAGGCGCTCCTGGAGTTCGGCGGTTTCCCGGAGCCGTTCACTAACCGCCAGACGCGTTTTATCCGCAAATGGCGCTCGCTGCGGATGGAGCAGCTCTTCTCGCAGGATATACGCGACCTGACGAAGACGGTGGAAATCGACCAGATCGAGGCGCTGGCGACGATACTCGCGAACCGCACGGGCGAGCAGCTGGTCGCGGCATCGCTTGCCCGCGAAGTCACGGCAAGCGAGCCGACGATCAAGAAGTGGGTGTCGATACTCAAGTCGCTTTACTACGGCTTTACCGTGAAGCCGTATCACAAGAACATCGAGAGTTCCATCCGCAAGACGCCCAAGTGGTATCTGCGGGACTGGTCGGGCATCACGGACGAAGGGAAGCGCGCCGAGACGTTTGTCGCGTGCCACCTTCTGAAGGCCGTGGAGTGCTGGACCGACCTCGGGTTTGGCGACTTCGATCTCTTTTACGTGCGGGACCGGAAGAAACGCGAGGTGGATTTCCTCGTGACAAGGGATAAGGCGCCCTGGTTTCTCGCCGAAGTCAAGAGCGCCAGCGATGCGCTTTCCAAGCACCTTGCGTTTTTCCAAAAGGCAACGGGTGCGAAGCACGCGTTCCAGATTGTCTTGGACGCCGAATACGACGGGGAGGACTGCTTCCGGAAGACCGCTCCAGCCGTTGTCCCGGCGCGAACGTTTCTCAGCCAGCTGGCGTAATCAGACGACAAAGAAGCCGCGCTCTTTCGAGTGCGGCT
>JBJEVW010000274.1:0-2175 GCA_051884735.1 Kiritimatiellia bacterium
GAATCATATCCTCGACGCCATTCAGTTCGTCTTCGATTGGAATGGCGACGGTGTCCTGCACGACTTCCGAACTGGCGCCAGGATAGTTGCACCGGACATAGATCTGAGGCGGTGCCACGTTCGGATACTCCTCGACCGGGAGTTGCCGGACGCAGATGATGCCCGCCAACATCAAAACAATGGAACAGACAAACGCCAAACGGGGGCGTTCGATGAAAATCTTGGAAAACATATCGTATTTTTTCTCAAACTATGGAGTCTATCAATCACAGGGTAGGCTACCGGATGGCAGTTCCGCCAGAAACGGCGCACTTAGTTTGCGCCTGCAACCTGGACCGCAACGCCGGGAAACACCTTGTGTGTGCCGAGCGTCACAATGCGTTCGCCCTTCACCAGACCTTCCTTCACTATGCTCACCGATTCCAGCATATCGCCTTCCGCAATGTCGCGGCGCACCGGAATGTTCGAGGCGTCCAACACCCAGACATAGGCGCCGGACTGATCGTGGACCACAGCCGACAACGGAACGGCAACCTCATTCTTTAGATTCTTCTCTGTTACGGAAACCGTGACCGTGCCGCCGGGAATCAGCAACCCTTCGGGATTCTCGAACTTCGCGTAGACGTTGATAGAATCCGTGGTCGCATTGGCTCGGTTGTCGACAAACTCGATTTTTCCGGGTTGTGCATACACCGTACCGTCCGCCAATGTAATCTGGATGGCGAATTTCTCGCGCAATCCTGCCTCGCTGCCGTAATAGCGGAGAAAGTCACCGCTGCTCACCGGAAAAACCAGACGCAACGGATCCTGGCAGACGATCGTCGCGAGACCGCCGGAAGACGGTGTGACGTAGTTTCCGACCGAAAACGAGTTGAGGCCAAGTTTTCCGTCCACCGGAGAAACGATGCGCGTATGCTTGAGATTGTCTTCCGCCGTAATCAGGGAAGCCTTGGCCGCCGCCAGCGCGGCGGCGGCCGCGTCGCGGCTGCTGATCGCGGCATCCAAATCATCCGCCGAAGCGACCTTGCGCTCGAACAAGGTTTGCGTGCGGTCTGCCGTTTTCTTCGCATAGACAAGCGTAGCTTCGCACTGGGCGATAGAAGCTTTGGCGGATTCGACCGCCGCGACATATTTCACATCGTCGATCCGGTAGAGGAGCTGTCCTTTTTTGACGGTTTGGCCTTCCGTAAAAGCCACCTCTTCAATCGTGCCGGAAACCTGGGGCACGACCACAACCGTTTCCGGAGAAAGAATGCGCCCGCGGTAACGGCGTTCTGTCGTCTGGGAGATTTCTTTCACGACATCCGCGCCGACAACGGCGGCCGGGGCTTGCTTTTTTTCCGGTTCTTCAGTTGCGGCTTTTGCGTCACTGCAGCCTTGTGTCGCCAGCATCGCAAGAGAACATGCGATAGCGGGAAAACCGATGGCGCAGACTGTCTTTTGTTTCATTTCTTTTTTCATGTTTCGTTTTTTTTCTTCTTTATTGATAAAACTGAAATCCGTCACGAAAACGACGGAAAATCCTTTGGTTGAAATGCGGCTTTTAAGAGCCTCCTACGAAATGGAATCGAGGGAAACCTCTGTCGCTTCCGTTTGCTTGCGCGAGGCCAAAATCTGTTTCCAGCGGTGCCGCAACTCCTCTGAAATGCCGGCCATGATGCGGGAAAAGGTTGCCCGATCCGATTCCGGGTAGCGATTCAAAATATCGAATAGAACATCCAGATCTTGCTGGATGATTTTAAGAAAAAGGTCTCGTCCTTTCTTCGAGGTGGTAATCATGATGGAGCGGCGATCGGACTTGTCTGTCGTCCGGACGACCAATCCTTCTTGAACCATCCGGTTGACGACTTGGGAAGCGGCGGCCGGAGTGACGTCCAGATTATAGGCCAAGTCCTTCAGGCGAATGATGGTGTCGTTATTCCGGAGGATGTAGCCGAAGATGCGGACCTGATTGATGGTGACATGGCGCATTTTATCGAGCGCTTTTCCTTTGGAGGCGACAAAGCGAAGCAAATCGTGGGCTTCGATAAAGGCAAGCAGGAATTCGGTTTCCTTCGAAAAATGCGTCTTGTGGCCTTTGGGATCCATAATTGTTAAGCCTTATTGACAGTAAAGTTTGCTATATTTTCTGGCGACACGGGGAAGGATATGCAAACTGAAATTAAAAGTCAAGGT
>JBJEVW010000275.1:0-2174 GCA_051884735.1 Kiritimatiellia bacterium
GGAGGTCCCGCCTACCGGAACCATTTCGCGGCAGAAGAACTGTGCGAACTCCCGTACAATGTGTCGAATACGACCATTCGCGACAGATGGCATGTCATGCGGAACGCCATCAAGCTGTTCAAGGAGGCGGAAGGCGACATTATTGTTTTGCAACAAAGCTCGGTCCAGACGTATTTCATTGCGCTTGCCTTGTTTTACCGGAAAAAGAGCAAGTTATATTTGATCCAGTACAGCGACGAAAGCTTAAAAAGCCGTTTTTCCCGGATTCTGTACCGGCTCGTCAGGCACAAGGTCGATGGGATTCTGTGTTCCAGCGAGGGGGTTGGGAAAGAATTTGGACGGCCTTACCTGGTGACGCCGGACTATGTTTATTTAGGAGAAAAAGAGACGCCATCGAAGGAATACGATGAAAGGAAGTACGATTTTTGCGTATTGGGCAGAATCTCTCCCGAAAAAGGCGTTCCGGAAGTCGTGGACCGCTTCAAGGATGAGCGATGCCGTCTATTGATTGCCGGCAATCCGCAGACGAAAGAACTCGGGGACGAGATTCGGGCGCGGTGCGAAGGTCGGCCGAACATCACGCTCGATCTAGGTTTTCTGGATGCCGGCACATACGAAAACAATCTGAAAGAGAGCCGATATTGCATTCTCAATTATGGAGGCCCGTATGTCGATTCCATGAGAAGCAGCGGAGTTGTTTTCGACATGCTGTTCCATGACATTCCCGTCATCGGCTCCCGATGCGGAGCCTTGGAATTTGTCGAGAAACGGCAAATGGGAAAACTGTATGAAAATCTTTCGGAATTTCGCATACAAGAAGTCCTCAAAAAGCCGGTATTCAATGAATTCCGGAAGCATATTGCCGCCTACAAAGAACTCCACAAGACGTATCTGCAACAGTTGAGAGACTTTGTCCACTGAAGGTGAAACAGATGAAGTCAACCGGTGGAATAGGTCTGAACCCGATATCATATTGCAAGCCATGGACAGAACAGCACTTTTCAATCGATTCATCTCATTGATGAATCACAACAAAATCCCCTATGCTTTGGTCGGGCGGACGGAAGATTATCCCGAGAACATCGGCAGCGATATCGATATCGTCATTGCCCGTAGCGGAATATCGGACTTCCAGCGTATCATTTGGGAGATGGAGGATGCGGACACCAAAGTCGTTTCGATGTTCCAGCATGAGATTGTGGCGTTTTACTATGTCATATTCCATTTTGACGGGAACAAGCGTGTTTTCATCCAACCGGATGTCTGTACGGACTACTATCGAAAGGGACGGCTTCTCCTGACGGCCGATTTTCTTCTAGAGAGGCGGAGAAAAGCCCCAAAAGGCGAATTTTTTGTATTGGCACCTGAAAGAGAGTTTGTTTACTATCTCCTGAAAAAGATTGATAAACGGAGTTTGTCTCCCGTGCAGTTTGAACATCTCAGATTGGTTTATCTGCAAGACAAGAATGCGGCGCTTCGTGACCTTTCATCTTTTTGGAATGAAGCGGATGTACACATCATTCAGGAGGCTTTTGAAAAGAATCGTTGCGAGTTGCTGCTGGAGCATGGCAAGCGGTTGCAGGAAGGCATTCATACGTCCCATTCGATACGGCCGATTGACAAGCTGAAAGATTGTGTTTTGAAACTGAAGCGCATTTTGCAACCAACCGGCTTTGTTCTTGCTGTCATGGGGCCGGATGGAAGCGGAAAAAGCACATTTCTGAACCAATTCGAGAAAGATATCCAACCTGCTTTCCGGAGAATGCAGCGGTTTCATCTTTTCCCTGTTCCGGAAGCGGAAAATGCGACGGTTGTTTCAAATCCGCACGAAAAGAAGCCCCGTGGGCCATTTCTTTCCCTTTGTAAACTGTGTTACTACTTGGCACTGTACCGGAGCGGTCATATCAGATATGTTCTACCTAAAAAAATCAGGAGTACATTGACGATTTACGATCGTTACTTCGATGATATAGTCATTGATCCAATCCGATACAGGAACGGGATATCGACCCGTATCGTCCGGTTGTTCTGCCGTTTTATTCCCAGACCGGATCAGTGGTTTTTCTTGGATTGTCCGACGGGAGTCATACAAGCCCGCAAAGCCGAGGTGACGGCAGAGGAGACGGAGCGTCAGCGTCAAGCGTATTTGAAATTAGCTGATGCGAGGAAAAACA
>JBJEVW010000276.1:0-8877 GCA_051884735.1 Kiritimatiellia bacterium
CCAAGGAATTTTTTTGTGGGGTATGCGGAGTAAAATCCTAAAACCATCACGCACAATGGCTCTGCGTTCTCTGCGTCCTCTGCGGGAAACAAATAACCCGCGTATGCGCGGGTTGGCGGCGCGAGTCGGGAGTCCCGACAACCGATTATCGCGCCCTACCGCAACCGGGGAACGGCCGAATGGTATGGGAGAGGGGAATCAGCGTCTGGATTCGAAACGGACGAGCGGGAGCCAGACCCGATAGGACGAGCGGGAATCCCATGTATTTCCGGCGGAAGCGAAGTCGCAGAAACCGACAGCTTCGGGCCATCCGTCGCGGACCGATTCGGCATGGACGCCGGTGGGGAGGATTCCGACGAGGCGTAGAAAGATATCGGCATTGTCGCTTCGCACGACATGGAAAGGGAATTGTGTTTTTGCGATATCGGGTATCGATGTTTCGCCGCTTCCGTCGGAATAGAAATTGCGACGGATTGATTCGCCTATGTTGCCGCCGAATCTGGCATCGCGGGCGAGAAGAAGGGGTCCCCGGACGAAGGCGATCGAATCATCTTGGACGACGGGTTTGACGGGCATATCCAGGAGGATGGAAAGTTCATCTCCCGGTTGCCAGACGCGATCCAGATCGTCCAGGCCGCAACATGTGCCATTGAGGCGAATGGTTGCCTTTTCGCACCATCCCGGGATATGGGGGATAAGCCGGAATGAACAGGGCTGCGGGGTGCGGTTCCAAATCAGGATTTCTCCCCTCCGCGGATAATCGGTGTAAACTTCGAGAGACGCTTCGGAAGCGTTCCCGGTTTCGTCTTTCAGCGGCAATTTCCAGGTTCCGGAGGAGAAGAGATTCAGCCAGACCGACTTGCCGGCAGAGCCGGCGGAAAGCTTGAGAAACTCGATAAATCCGCGTGGACCGTTGGCGTTGCAGCAGTTGGTTTCGGTATGGCAATGGTGTTCGCCGGGGGCGCGGGTGCCTTCCAGGGGCGTGTATTGCGCGAAGCAGGTGCCGTCCGGTTTCATGGCGGCCAGATAGGCATTGAAGAAGGTGCGTTCGAACGCATCCAACCAGATGGGGTCGCGGGTTTTCTCCCAAAGTTTCCGGCAGAGCCGCAGCCAAGTCGTCTGCACGCAGGTTTCGTTGAGGCGGTTGTAGGGAAGATGTTGTTTTTCTCTTCCGCCGTACCAGTGTTCACCGGCCGTGGCACCGCCTGCGAGGTTGATTTCTTCGTTCAGAATATGGGTTGCCGCCGTTGTTGCGGCGATAAGCAGTTCCTTTTCGCCGGTTACGTCATGCAGCTCGAGCAGTCCTTGATAGCAGCTCATCATCTCGTATGCCTTGAGCGAACTGTCGAGACCGCCGGCCGTCTTTCGGCGGAAGACCGGGACATCGGCATCGCGGAGCAGGCGTGCGGAGGAATCGGCATCGACGGCATTGCGGATTTGGCGGGCAAAATCCAGATAGCGGGGCTCCTTTGTGATTTTGTAGAGCATTACGATCGGCTCGAGCACCGAGCAACTCGGGAGTCCGAGATACCAGCCGCTTTGGGCGATATCGGCTTTTTGGAAATGCCGCAGCAGACAATCTGCGAGATTTCCGGCAGCCTGCAAGGTCGTTTCGTCGTGCGTTGCATCGTACCAATGCAGCAAGCCCAAGAGCGTGTATTTCGAGCCCCAGACGTCCCAGGTGCCCTTGGCATATCGAAGGTCGGGGCGGTAGTTGCCGATGTAGCCATCGGCGTCTTGGGTCGAGAGCAAATCGGCGACCGATTGTGCGATCTTCCGCTTCAGGGATTCATCGTCGAAATAGCCTGCGAGCGGAACGGCGGAATGCATCCATTTTCCCCAGAATTCGGTTTGCCACGTCCAGGACTGTTGGCGGTTGTGGAAGTGTCCGGAGAGGTCGAGCGGGTCACTGCGGGAGATATGATTGCGGTGGCAACGCGCCAAGCATTCGCCGACGATTCCACGAATCCTCGCATTGGGAAGGTTGGCGAGGTCTGCGAAGGTATTTTGTACCGATTCTGGGGAAAGGGACATGTTTTTTTCAGGGGTTGTTTTTTTCGAACAGCATTTTCCAGCGGATTGGTTCGCCCTTGGAGACCGTTCCGTTCCAGCTTATGCCACCACGGGGAACGATTTTGACATTGAATGTCTGCTGTCTCCATTGACGCCGGTCGAACATCTGCTGGATCTCGGCATTTTCGAGCGTAAGCCGCCATCCGTTCTCGAGAACGAGCCCGGAGAAGAAAGCGATATCGTTGGCCTTGTCGTATTCCTTTGCCATCGTCTTTGTTTCCGGTTGTTTGCCTTGGCGGAGGATTTGGACCTGTCTTCCGGCCAAGAGAGAGGACGGGAAGAAGAGCTGGGCGGTTGCGAGCGGGCCCTTCCACGCCACCCCTGCAGCGGGGGTGATTTCGGCTTGGCATTCGATGCTTTCGGGGGCAATGCGCCAGATTGTCTTGGCGGAGAATTTGCCGTTGTTCTTTTCTTTCGACCAGTTGAATTCGCAGACAAGGGATTCTCCCTCGCGTGTGAATGAGGAGGAATCCGGATCGGCATTTTTGGCAAGACATTCGCCCATGCCGCAGGTGACGGATTCGGCAATCGGATCGCCCTTGTAGAGGAGTTTCGACGGGACGCCATGCTTGTTGAATTCACAGGAGACGCCTTTGGATTCGAAGACGCCATCGCGAGGCTGAACGGCGGTCTTGGCGAATGGAACGGCTTTTTCGACATCGCCGTTTTCGCAGATGGTCAGCAAGAGCGATTGCGGAATCCAGTGCTGGAACCAGAACCACCGGAAGATAAGACGATTGCGACCCTTTTTGACCTTGATATCAAAGCGGCCGCCCTTTCCAGCGATGCGTTCACCGTTAAGGAAGAAAAGCGTTTCCTGCCACTTGTCGCGGTTGGTCAGCAAGGTTTTGGTTCCCTCGTCATCGCAGAAGAAATCGACAGCGGCGAGGAAGACATCGCGCCCCTCTCCGCAGAGTTTGCCGACGCGGTTTTTGAATTCCTGCGGTTCTTGCGGGGACCATGGAATATAGGCAGCGGCGGAGAATTCGGCCCGATTGGGATCGGCCATGGAGCGCCAGTATTCCGAGATATCGGTGCCGATGTTGGGGAGCGGCGCATTGCTGCCGGAGAGATCGGTCCACTGCTTCTCGTTGAAGGCATCCTTGTCGAACGGACCCATCACAAGGAGCGTATCGCGTGGACAAGGGGATTTTTGGAGCCGATCGCCCTTGAGGGTTGTCTTGGCGTAGAGGCGGAAGCGTTCTCCGCCGAGCGTGTAATCGAGGGCAGCGCAGTAGAGACGGTCTTCGCCTGCGGGCAAGGCCGGGACATCCGGCTTTCCGAGCGAAAGATTCCAAGTACAAGCGTCACGGATTGGTTTGGGAGATTTCTCGACGATACGGCCCTTGCTCCAGAACGGAGCGGGATTGACCACCAAAACGGCGTCTTCGAGGGGTTTTCCGGTGGTATTGGCGAGCGAAACCGAAATGGTGTGCTTCGTCTCGTCGGGCGTCAGCGAAAGGGTGATGCCGGGCTGTTCCGATGCAGCATCTTCGCCGCTCAAGGCGATTGATTTCGGGAGGCGTCCGGCGTAGGGAGACGGGATGGTGAAGCACCCGGAGGCGTCCGGTTGGAGGGCGGTTTTTCCGTTGTGGATCATCACCTGTTTCGGAGCGGTTGAGAAGCGGATGGAGAGATCCGGCGCTTCGCCGAGCAAGGCGGGATCGAAGCGCTCGATGGAAAAGACGACCTTTTTTCCCTTGACGTCGGCGCGCACGGTCGAGTGGTAGAATTCGTAGCGGTAGGCACCGTACGAGCGGTCATCCGTGTACCACCAGTCCGGTTTTCCGAGTACCTCTTTCAAGAATTTCTCCTGGCGGAGCAGGCCATCGGGATTGCACCACGAGTGGATGCCGAAGGTCACCTTCGGCCAGTCCGGGCTGCGGGAAACGTCTTTGAGCGCACTGCCGAGGTTTTTGGCAAAGAGTTCAGCGTCCGGGTTTGTATCGTTGGCTCCGAATGTCTGGCCCGGCATCCAGCAGAACGGGGGCTGACGGACCTCCGCCTTTGGCCAATCCGAAGAGACATAGTGTCCGGTATTGAGGAGAATCCGGCCCAGGGAAGCCGCTCTCTTGGGGTCGAGCGGACTATTCCAGTTGAAAGGAATCACGAAAGAAGTGACCGGTTCATCCGTCTGGCATTCGATGAAGATCCGGTTTCCCATCACCTCCGAGAATTGGATGGATGCCGAGGATTCCATCAAGAAAGGATGCGAAGACGTATGATTGCCGAAGCGGCCGCCCAGCTCGCGGATTTTCGGCATGTCCTTCTGCATGAATTCCTTGTTTCCGTTGAGGAAGAAAGTCGGACGGAGCCCCAGCCGGGCGAACATTTCCGCGCGGGCGCGGTGGCCCGGTGCGGAATCGTCCCAGCGCGTCGTGAATGCGAGTTTCTTTCCTGCGGGAAGCGGTAGCACTTTGAGCGCGGCCTGTTTGGCTTCCTGTTCGGTGGCAAAAGTGGCAATCACCGTCTGCTGGACGGAGGGAATCTGAAGCGGATTGCGTTCGGCGGGAGTCGGCAATTGCAGATTATCCGCCTGCTTCTGTGCTTCGAGCGGACGATCGCATTTACCCTTGAAGCCATCGGTCAAGACGGCTTTTGCCATGGTTTCGGCCTTGACCAGCTTGCCTTCCGGGGTGAATTCGTGTTCGACGCTCCAGCCATCCCATTCGCGGAATGCATGATAGCTCCAATCCCAGCCATATTCTTCGAAGAGCCGGATGCAGTCCTGCAGGTACTTTTCGCGGCCGGGGGCCCATGCAATGGCCGAAAATTCGCCGGCGTAGATTCGCGCCTTGTACTTCAATTGAAAATCGCGAACGGGTTTGAGCACCTTCCGCAGGAACTCAAGATTCCATTGCAACGAGGGGTAGGCATCGTATTCTCCGTATGCCTTGCGCGGCGACAGCACACCCTGGTGCGTGTATTCGATGGGATCGTAGACATGCACCTGATAGATGATGTTTTCCAGCGGGAAGGGGGTCAAGTAGCGGAATGCTGAAGGCGTATCGCCCCCGTTTGCAGCAACCATAATGGTTACGCCGGGATCGATTTCACGGATCGCCTTTGCCGCTTTGAGTTGCAGATTCCAGTAGTCGAACGGGGCGGATGGATCGTTCTGAATCGGTTCGTTGATCAAGTCGTAGGCGAAAATCCCCTTTTTCCCGTACAATCGCGCCGCGATGCGCCGCCATGTTTGGACGAAATGGTCGGCATAGCGCTCGTCCGTGAACATATTGAACTGTTTGGAGGCGGCTTTTCCGCCTGGCGGCACGTGCAAATCGACCACGATCGAGATGCCGTATTGTCCGGCCCATTTCAGGACCTGTTCAAGGTGGTCCAAACGGCCGTCGAGCCAGCGGTCGAATTCCGGCAGGTCTTGATTGTCGTTGGTTTTTGTCCAACCGCGGACGATTTGGAAGCGTGCCAAGTTGGCGCCCCATTCCTTGAGCGTGCGGAAGTCCTCCTCTTTGCAATCTCCGGCCGGGAGCATCACGCCGCGCATCCGTTGGTTGGAGAGTCCGGCGTAGCGTGCTACGCCGTCTTTGTTCCAAAGCGGGAATTCGCTATCCTTTGCCGAGAGTTTCAGCGTATTCGGGAAGAAGCGCACGGTTCCGGAAGAGCCTTGCAATCCGGCGAAGAGCGTCGCACCGAGTTGGGTTCCCGGCTCGATTCCCTTCAGGTTGATATTGAAGGTCAAAGGGCGGCGGGAAAACGAGCCTGTCAGGCCGCTGGCGCCCGGATAGTGTGTCTTGCCGCTTTTCGGATCGGTAAAGACGCACATGAACTTCAGACCCAACCAAGATTGCGGGGGGCGCGAGATATTGGTTCCTTCCGCTTCGATGGAGAGTTCAACGACCTTGCCTGCGTAAGGCGAGAGATCGAGGGAGGCCTGTGCAGCGACGAGTGCGCCGCGGCCATCGGACGAGACGTCAAAATGATCGGGCGTTGAATTTTGTCCGCCGCTCCAGTTCAGCAGGAGGGCGGTGGCAAGGATGATTGGCGACATGACTATAGGTTCCTATTTGAGAAGAATGAAAAGGGCGGCGAAGGAGCGTTCGAAGCAACCGATATCAATCGATTTTCCGACGAGGCGGGGTTTCCCGGCAAGATCGAGCGCGGTGACATCGGTTTCAGCGAGTGTTCCCTTGTTCCAGAGAATTCCATTGATGGCCGGCAAGAGATTTCCTGCATCATAGTCGGTGAATGCGGCTTGCGCCGTACCGACCTGGCAGTCCGTTGCGGAAGAAGGCGCGTCCGCATCGGCGGCGCAGGTCACGAAGGAGCCTGCTCCGCCCCAAGGGGCGAGACCTTCCGCGATATCGTTGTAGGCGATGGTCTTCACATCGAAGATGGCGCAGTTTTCGGCTTTTGCATTGCCTTCGCACGAGAGGCCCCAGCAGGTATTGGTCTGGTTCCCGCTACCCGTATTCCGAAGGTCGTAGGCCACCTGGCAGTTGACGATAGTCGAGTTGCGCACGAGGGCGTTATCTTGCGCGAGGACTGCGCTGCCGAAGGTGTTGATGCAATCGCGCACCAGACAGTTCTCGACACTGCCGCTACCGCTGACGGCGATTGCCTGTGCGCGGCGTCCGGAGCCGGTGCTAGCAGTCGGGTCGATGGTGCACTGCTCGATGATGCTATGGGTCAGCAACCCGTTTTGGATGCAGGCACCACCCGCATAGGTATTCATCAGTCTTGTGGCTTTAGATCCACGGATGATGCAGTTGGAGACGGTTCCGCCCGAGTTGTTAATGACGAGGCCCGCAGAGAGTGTTCCCTCGAAAGACTGGCCGTTCACCAGCAGGAAATTGCACACAAAGGCATCTTTGTTGGCCACGAGCAGGTTCTTCTTGTCGTAATTGTTCCAGCCGGCCGACACGATATTGGTCAAGACGACATGTTCGGGATTGGCGCTCATCCCCTCGAGGCGAACGGCTTTTGTGACTTCGATGGGAGAGGTTTGCGTGTAGATGCCGGGGAGAACGCGGATTTCGCATCCGTCGACGGCCAAGTCGAGGGCGTCCGGGATGGACGCGAGGGCGGTTTCCGGCGTGCTGTAGGGCGATTGCGGAGCAGTTGCTGCGGCATCGACATAGATGACGGAGGAGGCGGTTTTGACGCAATCCGACTGCGTCCGTTCCAGTGTTTCGCCATCGATGGTCGCCCGCAAGGTGACGGTATAGAGCGCGGCATCGGTGTAGGTCCATTCTGCGGTGACATCGCCGGTTTTGGACACGTCGATTGTTCCATCGCCGTTGAGATCCCATTCGAATTTGATGTTGGCGATGTCATCGCCGGTGACGGAAGCATGGAAAAAGACGGTCAGGGGAATATGGCCTTGGGAACGGTCGGCGGTGAAGTCGAGTGTTTTCTGGGAAGCGTCGAATTCGTAGCAGCCGATATCGACCAGGCCATTGGAGATACGCGGGTTTCCGGCGAGATCGAGTTCACCGGCATCGAAGGTTTGACCGGCGTCGCGAGCCGGGGAGGCGACCGTCAGGCTATAGTCGCCGGATGCGGCATCGGCAAAGCCGACGGATTGCGTCTCGAAGCAGTTTTCGTTGATGGCGATTTCGCTCAAGCAGCTGGAGAAAACGGATGTGTAGGCGTCTTTGGCCGCGATATAGATGTGGCCGTGTCCGGTGGAATCGGAAGAGGCGGAATTGCCGTAGATAATAGTATTGACGATGGAGGCGGTCGACGAGTTGATGTAGATGCCGGCGCATGCGGTTCCGGTATTGCCGGAGATGGTGCAGTTGCCGATGACGGAGCTGCCGTTGCAGATGATGGGCGCATAGCCGTTGGCATTGGCGGTAATGAGGGAGTTGTCGACCTGCCCGCCGTTCATGTAGATGGCGGATCCGCCGCGGCGGCCTGCGTTAAGGGTGTCGGGGTCGCACCTGCCGCCGGAAATGAAGCAACGCGTGACGCGTCCTCCGAACATGGCGATGTTGCCGCCGCCGGCGTTCCATGCGGTGGCATTTCCATTTGCGATACGGCAGTTGGAGACGGTGCCTCCGGCCTTATCGATAAAGACATTGCCGCCAATAGAAGCTGTCGCGATGCCACCGATAATGGCCAGATTTTCGATTCTGGCATTTTCGTGTGCGAGATAGAAAGGACGCACCTTGGTTGCATTGTTCGTGACGACGGTTTCGTCCGGGGAAGCGCCTTGGCCGATGATGGCGATTGCGTTGGTGAGGGCAAAGCCGTTGTTGTTGGAGCTACCGGTGCCGGATTCTATGATGGAGATATAGCCGGATGGGGCATAGGTTCCCGGCGCGAGATAGATGGTGCCGCTTCCGTTCTCATCGGCGGTTTGGATGGCTTTTTCGAGGGTCGCGAACGGGGTTTCTTGGGAAAGTCCGTCATTGGCCGTATCGCTACCGTTTGGGCCGACATACCAAGGACCTCCATCGGGGAGAACCGTAGCATTGGCGAAAGATGCGGAGGAAACGAGCACACCGGCGGTGGCGATGGCGAAGAAGGATGGCGCAAGACAATAAAGAAAACGCAACTTCATGGAGAAATCCTTTTTCCAAGGGTGTTGTTGTGAAGAGGAGAAACGATAGGCGAAAATGCGAAACGGCGTGTAGGCGATGATGAAAAATGAATCTCATTAATCGATTCATTCGTGCAATCAAAGTAGCAATTCGCGGAATCTTCGTCAATAAAAAAAATGGGCCGTGGGTCGGGAGTCCCGAGTGCCGAGGCCGCCACGGGGCCGGGAGGCCCGACAGCCGATTATCGCGCCGCAGGGTAACGTGCGTCGGCTTTGCGTGCGTAATCGCTCTGCCTCGC
>JBJEVW010000277.1:0-2154 GCA_051884735.1 Kiritimatiellia bacterium
AAGGCATCGCCACTTTCTACGCATGGAACGTCCCGCGCCCCGAAGGAATGGACGTCTTTCTGAAGAAACCAATCCGCAAAATATCGACAGAAGAACTCTTCTGCAACCCGCCACACGGATCTGTTCTTCTACTGAAAAAGTCGGATTTGAAAGCCTTTCCGGAATACGAAGCTTCCATCATCGGGCGCTATGCCATCATTGTCATCTAACACCTCACCAAACCTTTCCACACACACACAAAATCGTCCCTCACCGCGCCGACCGTTGCGGTAGAACGCAATGTCCTTGTGTGCCACCATCCCGACGGGTTTTGCCGCCACCGGCTCCGTACGCCCCCATTTGCTGTCGGGACTTCCGGCTCTCTACTGCAGAATCGGTCGCCTCGCCCCGGCTTCCCGCTCCGAACTCTTGAGCCAATACGCCCGAAAATCGCGGACAAAACGACGCAGGAATTCATCGTTGTTGCGCCCCATCCGAAAGGCCTCCCGGATCGCCTGCGCCGGATTGTGCGTTTCTTCCAAAACCGCAAGATAGGTCGGCAGAATATCGCGGTATGGCTGATTCCGGATCGCCGGCGCCCCACGGTACAAAAAGTGCATGAGCCCATACCCGAAGGCATAGCTAAACGCCACGCCGCCTTGCACGTTCTTGCCGGGCCGGTAAAACTGTTCGTAATCCCAAAACAGAAACGATTGCAACAGCTCTTCCCAATCCGCATTCCGATTCCGCGCCAACGCTTCCAGCATTTTTGCGGAATGCCGCAACTCCGTCATTGTCCATCGCTGCGACCGGAACTCGAATCCCGAAAAATACTCCGCGCTCCCTTCATTGAACCACGGCGAACTCGGACATCCCGCCGTTGCTTGGAACAAATACTGATGGAACGCTTCATGACGAATGACATTCATGCGCGATTGTGCGCTGTTCCGGCTAATCGGACGGATCACGAGTTCGCGCCTCCCGCCATCGAACAAACCCGCCGTTTGACTCACCGAAAGCGGTAGCCCGCCATCCTGCAAATACATCCGGAAGTCCTCCTCCGTCCGGAATAGCCGGACAACGCCCGTCATCGGTTCGGCCGTTCTGAAAAAGGGAACCTGCGCTAGGAAACACGTGCGCAAAGACTCCAACTCGTCCAACATCCGGTCCGCCGCACGCTCGGCCGCCGGATCGTCACTGAGCAAAATATAGTTCTCCGATTCCATATACCACCAATCCGATTGGTTTACGATGGACGCCTTCCCGCGCCGCCGCTCCAAATCATCGCGATATTGCCGCCCGCGATCGGTCGGACGCCATCGCCGCTGCGGATCTCCAGGCGCGCATTCCCATTCGTCGCCTCCAGTCAAATTCATCGCGCTGACGCCCCCGCCGGCACCAATTCCAATTCCATTTACGGGAATGGTTCTCACCGCTCCCCAAAAATCGTTTTTGACGATGCGCCGGATCGCCTCTTCGCCCGCCAGAATATTTTTCGGACGCGAAATGCGCACATAAAACCAATTGCGTGGATGCTTGGATTGCCCCGCCGTCCGCCAATTGATGCGAAACATCCAAATACCCGTCCCGTCTTGCTTCGCCGGAAATTCCGCAATCTGAATGCGGGGATTTATTCCTTGCCGCAAAACCGGATTCCCATTCACCTCGTTCGGCTCGTAAACATTCGCCCAAGCCCGCAATTGATCAGGTGTAACCCTCTCCGGTACGGCACTCTCTTCCGCTGACGCCCATTCGAGAAAGGCTTCCTCTGTCACGTGCTGCTCCGCGAAGCCGGAAGGCGGAAAAAGCGTGACGGCCGCAATCGAGATTTCGTACCCATCCGGATTGCGCCACACGCCCATCCGCTGATTCAACCGCCACAACGCCTCCGGATCCGAACGCTCTTCCGTCCATGTCTCTTCCCCGCGTTTCCATTGATACCGCAAAATTTCCGTAGGCCGCGCCACTTCCTGCTTCGCACGCTGAAATATCGGAAATTGAAGCCCGAACGCCGGAAATTGGACGGCCTCGGAAAATCGGGGAAGCGACGCCGCGTGCACAAAAAGGCCTTGCGATACAAGCAGCACAACGACCGCTATAGTCTTCTTTTTCATGCTTTTTTTTTTCTCCCTGTTTTCCGGCTCGAAACTAGTCTTCGCCCTCCAATGGCTCTTC
>JBJEVW010000278.1:0-8819 GCA_051884735.1 Kiritimatiellia bacterium
CTGCACGACAGACAATACAAGACGGGAGACCGTTTTTATTATGTGAAACAAACGAATGATCCAACTATGAAAAACAACCGTTTTTGGCGTATTTTGAATCTGGTTTTGGCGGGAGCGGCGCTTTCTCTTCCGGGCGTTGCAGAGGCGGCGCAGACGAAAGGATTTCAACGATCGGCAATGGAATTTGTCGATGCGATGGGGCCCGGCATCAATATCGGCAATACCTTTGACGTGCCAAACGGCGATGAAATCGAGTGGGGCAATCCGAAAGTTACGCGGGAATTGATTCATGCCTACAAGGCGAAGGGTTTCGAGACGGTCCGCATTCCGATTTCCTGGCGCAAGCAGTTTTCGCGGGAAGACCCGGACCATACGATCAAACCGGCGTTCCTCCAGCGCGTGAAAGAGGTTGTGGATTGGTGCATGGAAGAGAATTTGACGACCATCATCAACATCCATCACGACGGCGGCGATGACGGCTGGCCGGGCGCGTGGCTGACGATCGACGGCAAGCACGAGGATCAGGCGTGCGAGATTCTCAAGCACTTGTGGACGCAGATTGCGAACACGTTTCGCGACTATGACGAGCGGCTGATTTTCGAGGCTTTCAATGAAGTGCGCAAGGCGAAGCGGTATGCGGGCGTTTCCGGCAAGCAGGCCAATCAAGAAGATTGGGGCGGACAGCAAGCCTACTTTGACGTGATCAACCGCTATGGCCGTGTTTTCTACGAAGCCGTACGTGCAACGGGCGGCAACAACGCGAAGCGGTATTTGATGATTCCGACCTATGCCGCTGGATTCCAGCCGCACACGATTCGCGGATGGAAGACGCCGAATGCAAACGACAACCATATCATTGCAACGATCCACTGCTACGAGCCGGGCGATTTCTGCCTGTGGGGAAACCGGAAGGTGCACGATCCGGTTTATGTGAAGCAGTGTCTCGACCGGTTCTTCCCCGTCATGAAAGAACATTTCATCGACAATGGCATCCCGCTGATTCTCGGAGAAGTGAATGCGACGATCCGCTACTATGACGCCGAACGGCTCATGCCGAATTACGATGCGCGCGTGCGCTGGGTTTGGCAGTATGTCAACGAGGCCCGCAAGAACCGCTTTGCCGTCATCTTTTGGGAAACCGGTGCCGGCGGTATGGGCGAAATCGACCGCAAGACCTGCAAATGGACGCATCCGCGCATCATCGAGGCTTTCATTGGCGCGCACAAAGGCATCATGACGAAGGAAGGTGCCGAAATCCTGGCGCAGAGCGTCAAGGTGCCGGCCACGGCCATCTATCCGAAAACGGACGAAGTTTTGCGCTGGAAGATCGGCTCCGATTCGTATGCCAAGTGCTGGGGGCAGACGATGGGATTCGGCAATCTGAACGGCAATGGTGTCAACAGCCGCTATCTTTCCTCCGATGAAAACGGCAATCTGCATGTGGACACGAAGGGGCTTGGCGGCAATATGGTCCACCAGCAGTTTTGGGCGGATCAGAGCCTTGTCGCGAAGCGCACCTTCAAGGCGTATGTCATGACGCATGAACCGACGCCGTTGGCGGGCCGCAAGCTCGTCTTCAAACTGACGGCATTGAATGGCACGACGGCGAATGTCAAAGGTTTTTTGCGCGTGCCCGGCATCAAGGACAAAGTGACGTTTGGCGCCGATATCGGCCAGGACGGCGCCTTTGTCGCCACACCGGAGAAGCCGGTGGTGACGGTCGAGATTCCGTTGCCGGCGAAGACGGATGCGGTTTGGCGCGACAAGCTTTCCGGCGGTATCAGCGCGGAGCTGCAATTCTTCCCGGGCAAGTGGAACGAAGGCAAGAAATTGGATTGCGTTCTGAGCCCGATCGAGCTGAAATAAGGCGGTTGTATGGGCGGGCTGGCCGGGAGGCCCGGCGACCAGTGGGGGGCGGCCAGAGCCGCCCCCTGCAAAACCATGCCGTATCCTATTTAGCCTTCCATGCCGTGCGATGCGCGGGGTGGAAGGCGTGAGCGGCGCGGGGCGTGTGCTGGGCGGCGCGATGAGGGCATCGCGCCCTACCGCAACGGGACACGGGCGTGTGCGGGGCGGGGCGGCCGGGAGGCCCGGCGACCAAACATCGCGCCCAGCCGCAACGGGACACGGACGTGTGGCGCGGTGCGCGTGCGATGGGGCGGCATGGCCGGTAGGGCGCGATGTCCCCATCGCGCCGCAGGGTAATGCGCGTGCGGAATGGACGCGGGCGAGAGCGGTGCGCGGGTTGGCGGCGCGTGCGCTGGGCGGCGCGATGAGGACATCGCGCCCTACCGCAACGGGACACGGGCGTGTGCGGGGCGGGGCGGGCGGGAAAACGGCTTGAGAGAAACCTGTTTTTTTGCTATTGTCCCATAACAGCATCGAACCCTCATGAGTAGACGGAAAACATTGGAAAAAGCGGAGAATTCTCTTCTTCCGCTCATTCAGTACAAAGGGGCGGATCAAGGCCATGAGTGGCCGACCCGCCTCTTGCTTTGGTTTTTGAAGCGCATTTCGTCGATTTACGGGGCGGTCGTCCAGATTCGGCTTTTTTTGTTCACCACGGGCATTTTGCGACGGTATCCGCTTGGCTGCCAAGTCATCAGCGTCGGGAATGTGACGGTTGGCGGAACGGGCAAGACCCCAATGGTGGAAATGTTGGCCCGGGAGTTGACGGCCCAGGGGCGGAAAGTGGCGATTTTGAGCCGCGGCTACCGCAAGAAGGAATCGGGTTTCTGGAAGCGGCTAAGCGAGAAATTTCTGATCGGGGCGGAGAATCAGAAGCCGCGCATTGTATCCGACGGAAAGCGGCTGTTGCTGGACAGCGAGATGTCCGGCGACGAGCCGTATATGCTCGCCACGAATTTGCCGGATGTCGTCGTATTGGTCGACAAGGACCGGGTGAAAAGCGGGCGGTATGCGGTGCGGCATTTCGGGTGCGACACGCTCTTGCTGGACGATGGGTTCCAGTATCAGCGGCTGTTGCACCGGCGCGATTTGCTGTTGATCGACCGGACGAATCCGTTTGGCAACGGCAATGTATTGCCGCGCGGGATTTTGCGCGAACCGGCCCGGAATATCGAGCGTGCGCAGTTTGTCTGCATTACGAAGGCGCGCGGCGGGGATACGGCGGAGTTGCGCAGAGAAATCCGCATGCTCAATCCGACCTGCGGCATCATGGAGTGCAACCATGATCCGACGGCATTGGTCGGCGCCTTTACGCGCGAGCGGTTTCCGCTGGAGAAGTTGCGGGGGATGCGGATCGTGGCCGTTTCGGGCATTGCGGCGCCGCTCAGTTTCGAGCATTCGCTCGAGCGTCTTGGAGCGGAGATCCTGGAGCGCAAGCATTTTGCCGACCACCATCGTTTTTCGCAGCAAGAGATCATCGACCTGGTCAATCAGGCCGGGGCGCTTCATGCCGATGCGATTATCACGACCGAGAAAGATGCCGTCCGCATGACGCGGATCGACCGTTGTGCGGTTCCCGTCTACTTTTTGCGTATCGAGGTTCACTTTCTGCGTGGCGACGAGGAGTTCCGCCGCGTCATCGAGGAAGTGACATTTGCTTCCGACGCACCGGGTGGCAAGCAGAGCCGACAAGGGGAGCAACCGGTCTCGTCTTTGTTGCCTGCGGAGTTCTGAAACCCGAGCATCCATCTGCTTTTTCCGTTTTCACCATGTCCAGTCGCAAAACCAACAACCTTAGCACGTCCGGCTCCGGCACCGAGGGACTCTCTTCCGCGCCGGCCCGCGAAACGTTCAACCAGCCGAATGTTCCGTTCGACAACCGGTTGCGGCCGTCCACCTTCCAGGATTTCGTGGGGCAGGAGAAGGTCCGCGAACGGTTGCTGTTGAGTGTCGAGGCTGCGCGCAGGCGCGGCGAGGCGCTCGACCATGTCCTGCTCTCGGGTCCGCCGGGGCTTGGCAAGACGACATTGTGCTATTTGCTGGCGGAAGCGATGGGGGTGAAAGTCCATGCGACGTCGGGACCCATTTTGGAGAAACCGATCGATTTGGCGGGCATGCTGAATTCGCTTTCGGCGGGCGACATTCTGTTCATCGACGAAATCCATCGCATGCAGCGGTCGGTCGAAGAGTACTTGTATTCGGCGATGGAAGATTTTGTGCTGGACATCATGATCGATCAAGGGCCGAATGCCCATTCGATCCGGTTGCCGCTTCCGCGTTTCACCCTGATTGGCGCCACGACGCGTCAAGGGCTGTTGACGATGCCGCTCCGTTCCCGGTTTGGCATCCATGCGCGGCTGGAGCTGTATTCGGACGAAGAGTTGGCGCGGATTGTCATGCGGTCCGCGCGGCTTTTGGGCGTTGCGATCGACCAGGCGGGTGCGCTTCGGATTGCGCATTGTTCGCGTGGTACGGCGCGCGTCGCCAACAATTTGCTGCGGCGCGTACGCGACTATGCGCAAGTCAAGGCCGGAAATTGCATCACCGGGGAAGTGGCCTCTTCCGCGCTATTGGTGCTGGGCATCGACGCCACGGGGCTGGATGAAATGGACAAGCTCATTTTGCGCATCATCTGCGAGCGGTTCAATGGAGGCCCTGTCGGGCTTGGCAACATTGCCGTATCGGTGGGCGAGGAGCAGGATACGATCGAAGACGTCTACGAGCCCTATCTGATACAAGAAGGCTATTTGGCGCGCACATTGAGAGGGCGGGAAGCGACGCCCAAGGCATTTGAGATGCTCGGCATTGAGCAAAAACGGCCGGCGGCTGCGCGGCCGATGTTCACGCAAGGATCTTTGGATCTGTAGAAATGGCAAACGCAAAAATGAGACCGTTTTTCTCTGGGGTGGCGGGGGCTGTTTGCGTGCTCATGAGCCTCGGATCGTTGTTGTCGGCGGGCTGTGCATCGACCCCGAAAGGGGAGACGGAAAAAGCGGCGCCGGAAGCGATCCCGGCGACAACGAATGACGTCGCCAAAAGCGCCCGTCCGATTGCCGAGGCGGAAAAACCGGCGCCGGAGACGCCGCGGCAGACGGCGGTTTTGCAGCGCGTGGCACCCGTATTTCCGAAGAAGCCGTGGACCGTCAAGTATTTGCAGGACAGTTCGCGTGCGGAGATGGACGGCGTGCTCGTCTATCTCGGGCGCCCGAGCCAACCGGACCGCAAAACCGGCGCATTGGCGCCGCATCCCCTGGATCAGCGGTACACATTGGCGCCGTTGACGCAAGGACGATCGCAACCATTGACGGCAACGCGTCCCATTCGCATCTGTCTCGATCCGGGGCACGGGGGGCAGGATTCCGGAACCTCCTCTGCGGACAAGCGCACGCTGGAGAAGAACATTACGCTCGACATTGCCAAACGGGTGGAAAAGCTCTTGCGCAAAGACGGCTTCGAAGTCATGCTGACGCGCAAAAACGCATCGCTCACGCAGACGCTTCCGGAGCGCCCCTTCAAAGCGTATCGCTGGCGGGCGGATGCGTTTGTGAGCATTCACCTCAATTCAAGCGAAGGGCGTGCCGAAGGGGTTGAGACCTACGTCTTTCCGGCGTCAGGGATGGAATCCACCTCTTATTCGAAGCCGATTCCGAGTCCGGAATCCGGGTTGAAATATCCCGGCAATGCCTCGGATATCGGAAATTTCCAGCTTGGCTATTCGATTCAGCGGCGGTTGCTGGAAGCGACGGGGCGCAAGGATCGCGGGGTGCGGCGGGCGCGGTTTGTGGTGTTGCGGGAAGCCACGATGCCGGCGGCGCTTGTGGAATGCGGCTTTATGAGTTCCTCGAGAGATTTGGCTTTTTTGCGGACGGAAGCAGGACGGGACAAGATTGCGCTCGGCATTTACCGCGGCATAGCCGATTGGGCGTACGGAACCTTTTCGCCGGGATTGCCGCCGCACAAGGCGGGGGAAAAGGGCAAGCGGATTCCGCCGATTGGGGATTCCGGGGAAAGGACGGTGTCCGTGCCCGTTCCGAAGAGCGAAGCTCCGGCCCCTGTGACGATTCCGGCGACCTTCCCGCGTTGGGAGCCCCCATCCGCGCCGGTCGATCCGCAGTATGATTCCGTTCGCCGCAAAGCGCTTGCCGATGCCGGCGTGTCGACGGGCGGAAATCCGGCTCCGGCCCCTTCCGTCCAGGCAAATTCTCCGCGGAAAGAATGACAGCATCTCTCCGGTTTGACATCTTTGATGAACCCTCTATTTCAGAATCTTTGCAATGGCCAGCGAATCAAAAACAGCATCCGAAAAACTCTCCTTTGAAGAAGCCATTTCCCGTTTGGAGGAAATCATCGGCAACATGGAGAACAACTCGCAGAGCTTGGACGAGATGGTGAAGTCCTTCGAGGAAGGACAGCGCCTTGTACGCCTCTGCAACGAGCGACTTGCGAAGATCGAGCGCAAGGTCAACGAGTTGACCGGCAAGGCGGACGGAACGACCGGGCAAAGCCCGTTTGAGGAGAGTCCAGGCCGCTAGGAAAAGCCGTTTTTCGGTTCCTGCGGATTTTCTTCTAAGAAAAAGCCGCCGGTATTCGTATAATCAAACGGAGAACACAAACGCGCCATTCTCCGGCACCCTCCGCTTTTGGTTTCCATCCCTTTTCTTTTCATTTCCAACCATTCCTTCGAATGAGCAAGCAACAGTTTGACAAAAACGGGAATCCGATTCCCGAATTGGATCAGAATCTGCAGGATTTGCAGAAGCTTTTTGCGAACATGTCGTTTTCGGAGCGTTTCCGCAAGACGATGGAAGGTCTCAACAAGCCGAAAGACAGCGGCGAGTACAAATTCGCCAAGCTTCAGCTGCAGCTGATGTCCGGGCCGATCATTGCGATTCTGCTCCCGCTCGTCTTTGTCATCTTTCTCTTCACGCTGAAGAACGACACGACGGTCACGACCCATACGCAGCAGGTCGAGATCATCGAAGTGGAAGAGGCACCCGACGTGGAAGAGCCGGAGCCTCCCGAGTACGAACCGCCAGACGTGATGGAGCCTGTCGATACGGACTTTGACGGGCCGACGGACTTTTCGTCCGATGTCGTGACGCAGACGGATTTCACGCCGAACGAGCCGGTTTCTCCGAAGCCTGCGGAATTCAACTCGGTGTCGATTGTGAAATCGCCGATTGTCATGCGCAACATTCTCGGCTCGCGTTCGCCGGGGCAGCGTGGCCAGGCTCTAGCCAGGTTTGGCGGTTCGCAAGCCGGCGAAGCGACGGTCATGCGCGCATTGCGCTGGCTCAAGAGCAAGCAGAAGTCGGACGGCTCGTGGGACGGGCAGGCCACAGCCAACACGGGGCTGGCGATCCTCACCTTCCTGGCGCATGGCGAAACGCCTTCTCCCGACAATCCCGAATTTGGTCCGACGGTCGAAAAGGCTATCAAGTTCCTTTGCAACGAGCAGCGTCAGGACGGACTTTTCCAGAGTCGCGACGGCAACAACTACGCGCACCTCATTGCGACGTATGCGTTGAGCGAGGCGTATTCCATGACGAAGAATCCTCTCGTGAAGGAAGCGGCCGAAAAGGCGGTTGGTCACATTATTCGCGGCCAGTATCCCAGTGGAACCTGGGCGTACAACATGAAATTCAACCAAGGCTATCCCACGGGCGATACCTCGTATGCCGGGTGGGCGGCACAGGCCATCAAAGCGGCGCACACGGCGGGATTGGAAGCGGAAGGACTCCATGACGCGTATGTCAAGGCGGCAGACGGATTTTTGCTGAACCACAACAAGGAGCGCGGCGGTTTCGGCTACAACAACACGAACCCGACGGGGCTTTCCGGTGTCGGCGCCCTCTGTATGCAGTTGCTTGGCAAGTATAACGATCCGGCCGTCAAGCGCACGATGGATTTGCTTGCGGACTACAAGTTCTCGTTTGAAAACTGGAAGCAGTCGCCTGGCGGCGGTTCGCCGATTTACTATTGGTACTACATCACGCAGGCAAAATTCCAGGAAGGCGGCGCGACCTTCAAGGCGTGGAACCAGCAGTTCATGCCGGAGCTGATCAAGCAGCAGGTGAAGATCCCGGCGACCGATACGGAATACAATACCTACGTCGATCAGGACGGCAAGCCCCGTGACCTCGGTTTCTGGGACAGTCCCTCCAAAGGCGAGCACCATTCCGGCGGCGGAAAACGGTATTCGGCGAATGACAAGTATGCCCGTACGGTTTATGCCGGCAGTGGCGAGGCGGGCGAGAAAGTGGAAGCGGACGATGGCGGACGTATCCAGGATACCTGTCTTTGCGCGTTGCAGCTGATGGTGTACTATCGCTTCTTGCCGGCGACATTGGCCGTCAATGCGGAGGCGCAGCCGACGGAAACGAAGACGAAGTCCTCGAAGGAAGTGACGGTGAAGGCCGTTCGCCGTCGTGCCAGTTCCAACTAGTCCTCCGGCAGGGGTTTTGAAAAACAGGGGCAATGCGGGTTGCGCATTGCCCCTGTTTTTGTTCCGCCAAGGGATGGTGCGGAAGAAACCAATGGGGTACGGCGAGGGGATCGGGAGGAGAGTTTAGACGGGATTTACAGAATTACTTCGGTGCAGGGAATACGAGTTTTTAGGGTTTTCGAGGGTGCGGGATTTTAACCGCAAAGGTCGGGAGGCGCGAGTGGCGAGCCGCCACGGGCGATGAGAGTGGGCATTGCGCACCCAAGGATTGGGAAAGAGGAGCGCATGCGGAGCCAACCAAAAAAAAACATCGTACGCAATGGCTCTGCGTTCTCAGCTTGCCCGTGGCGGCTCACTGCTCTCTGCGTGAAACAAATAACCCGCGTATGTGCGGTGCGCGGGTTGGCGGCGCGTGTGCGGGGCGGTGCGCACGGGCGTGTGCGATGGAGCGGCATGGCCGGTAGGG
>JBJEVW010000279.1:0-8778 GCA_051884735.1 Kiritimatiellia bacterium
GGAGATGTGGAATTGCGACAGTTTGGCAAGAGCGGCCTCGGTATCGACACCGAATGTCATGTAGAGATTTTTTGCAGAGGCGTAGCGGGAGGAGTCTTTCATGGGATGGTCCTTCGGCGAACTTGTTTTTAATTGAAAGGAATGGAAATGTGGGGAAGGATGTCTATTCTTCCGGCTTGGGTGCGGCCTCGTTTTTCTCGACTTCGGCGGCTGCACTTTCGATAGCGGCGACGACGGTTCCGAAGGCTTCGGCGGCAGGGGAATCCCGGAACGATTTCATGAAAGGTTCGCCTGCGTCTCCGGAAGCGGCGATTTTGGGAGACATGGGAATCCGTCCCAAAATGGGGATTCCATACTGGAGGGCGAGTTTATCGGTGCCTCCGGTCGGGAAGATTTGGACGATTTCGCCGCAATGCGGGCAGACGAAGCCGGCCATATTTTCGACGAGACCGAGAACGGGAAATTCGAGTTTCTTGCAGAAATTGATGGATTTCGAGACATCGGTTGCGGCGACCATTTGCGGAGTTGTGACGACAATGGCGCCCATGGGGCGCGGGAGCGACTGGCAGATGGTCAGCGGTTCGTCGCCGGTTCCGGGCGGGACGTCGATGATGAGGTAGTCGAGGGAACCCCATTCGGTCTGGGAGAGGAATTGCTGAATCACACCGATTTTCATGGGGCCTCTCCAGATAATCGGCTCATCGGGATCTTGAATGACAAGTCCGACCGAGAGAACCTTGATGCCGCCGGCGTCGATCGGGAGGATTTTATTGTCCTCCGTTGCTTGGACGATGGCACCAGAGAGGCCCATCATCGTCGGGATCGAGGGTCCGTGGACATCGACGTCCAACAGACCGACCTTGTGGCCGGCGAGAGCGAGGGCGGCGGCGAGGTTGACGGAAACCGTCGACTTTCCGACGCCGCCTTTTCCGGAGAGGACGACGATGGAATGTTTGACGCCGAGCAAGTTGCGGCGGAGATTGCAGAGCGCTTCTTGTTCCTCCTTGTGGTGGGAGCAGGCATTGCAGTTGCCGGAGCAGGAATCAGACATGGCGGAAAAGGATAAAAGGGATGGATTGAAAAGGGAAAGGACGGAAAGCTGTTATCCGTTTTGTTTGGCGGACTGTTCGCGTGCGAGGGCGCGATAACCGATATCGGTCCGGTATTGTTCGTTATCGAATTTCACCTTGAGAACGCCTTGGTAGGCATTACGAATCGCATCGCGGATGGAGGTTCCCCGTGCGGTAACGCCGAAGACGCGTCCGCCGTTGGTGACGACCTGTCCGTTTTCCAGTTTTGTTCCGGCGTGGAAAACTACGACATCGGGCAGTTGGCCGGCCTCTTCCAAACCGTAGACAGGGACGCCCTTCTTATAGGCTTCCGGATATCCATCGGAGGCGAGAACAACGCAAACGGCGGGCTTTTCGCTCCATTTGATTTGGCAGGTATCGAGAGAGCCCTCGATGCAAGCGCGCATTGGCTCCAGGAGTGGCGAATCCAATCGGGCGAGAACCGCTTGCGTTTCCGGATCGCCAAACCGGCAGTTGAATTCAAGGACTTTGGGGCCGTTTTTCGTGAGCATGAGACCGGCATAGAGCACCCCTTTATAGGCAATGCCACGGCGATTCATTTCCGCAACGACAGGGCGGAAAACCTGAGATTCGATGACGGCGAGCATATCGGGCGTTACGGCCGGGGCTGGAGAATAGGCCCCCATGCCACCGGTGTTCGGGCCTTGATCGCCATCGCGGAGGCGTTTGTGATCTTGTGCGGAAACCATGGGAACAACGGTTTTGCCATCGACGAAAGCGAGAATGGAGGCTTCTTCGCCATCGAGATATTCTTCCACGAGCACCTCGCTTGCGGCGGCACCGAATTTTTGGCTCCGGAACATTTCCTCGATCGCGATCTCGACATCCTCGGCGTTCATGCAAACGGAGACGCCCTTTCCGGCAGCGAGGCCATCGGCCTTGAATACAACGGGAATACCGAACTCTGCAACGGCCTCACGTGCTTCAGGCTCGGTATGGACGATGCGGGCGGCAGCGGTCGGAACTTGCGCCTCGCGCATGACTTCCTTGGCGAATGCCTTGGAGCCTTCCAGGCGGGCGGCGGCCTTGACGGGACCGAAAGTCGGAACGCCAATTTCGGTCAACCGGTCCACAAGTCCGAGGCAAAGCGGCGCTTCGGGTCCGACGATTGCGAAATCGGGTTTCTGTTCGGCCGCCCATGTCACAATGCCATCAATGTAGGTAGCGGCGAAGGGGATATTTTGGGCGATGCCGGCGGTGCCGGCGTTTCCCGGGGCGCAGAAAAGAAGCGCGCTGGGATCGTCTTTGTGGAGCTTCCAAGCGATGGCGTGCTCACGGCCGCCGTTTCCGATCAGGAGAATCTTCATAGCGAAAATAATAGTTGAGAAAAAGGGAAAAATGAACCGGGAACGGGTTCTTAGGCGTTTTGTGCGGTTTCCGGGGGAGGAGGCGGGGGGGCAGACCCATCATCGCAAGGGGGTGTAGCGGAAAACTGCTCTTCACCGGTTTTCTTTTGGCGGCGCCGTTTGCGCGGAGGGCGATTCGGCTGCCGATGGGGAGGGAAGAGAGCGTCCCGGTTTTCGGTCGTGTCACCGGGAAAGCCGTGTTTTCCGTCGGTATCGGGATTGACGGGAATATAATTGCCGCGTCGTGCTGGATGAGGCGATGCGAGATAGGACTCGAATACCTTTTCCCATTCGGCGATGGCCTTTTCCGCTTCGGCATCCTGTTCCGCCATCGCAGCGATTTTCCAAAGGGAAAAGGCGGTATAGAACCAAGGGAGGCCGACCATGCGGCGGCATCGGCCGGGCTGGGAGAGCGCCAAGCGGTAAAATTCGAGCGATACCAAGATATTTGCCAAATCGATGCAGAGAAGTTTGGGAACGCGCCAATTTGCATTTTTGAATGGCTCGACGACAATGTCCTGAATAAGCGCCTTTGCGATGGAATCGACCTGGCTATATGCAGAAAGCCGTTTTTCCGCCACGAGAGCGTGGAACAGGGGGGCCAGAAGAGTCGCGAGCCGGATGGCGTTTTCTTGAACGTAGCGAGGTGATTCGCGGTTCAAGGTGTCAAATTCGGGAGCTAGACGGTCAAAGGCATCGAGATAGCGCCAAAGCGGGGAGTTTTTGCCGCCGGTCTTTTGGACGTAGTCATGTACGGCGGGCAACAGATGTGCCATCAAGCCGGTATTCCAGAGGCTTGAGATGGCTTCGCGGGATTTGGAAAAGGTGAAAAGCCGAAGAATTTCGTCAAATACACGCGGCCGGGAAGCATTTTGGATGCAATCGCCGTGTTTCTCGATGGCGCGGAGCGAGTCTCCGTGGATGGTGAAGCCGAGCCGAGTCGAGAGCCGGATAGCCCGGAGCATGCGAACGGGATCCTCTTGAAAACGGAGATTGGGATCGCCGATGCTCCGGAGAATGCGCTTTTTCAAATCGGGAAGCCCTCCGGTGTAATCGATGACCTTTTCGGACTTCGGATCCCAGAAGAGGGCGTTTACGGTAAAGTCGCGCCGATAGGCATCTTCTTTTGGCGTGCCGTATGTATTGTCGCGAGCCTGATAGAGGGAGGCGCCGGATTTGGCCTGATCCTGCAAGGAAGCGGTGTCATCCGGATCGCGTCGGAAGGTTGCGGTTTCGTATTGGCGGTCTCCCATCAAGACGATGGCCAATTTGAAGCGGCGTCCCACGATGATGCTTCTGCGGAACAGGCGTTTGATTTGATTGGGGCGCGCGTCTGTGACGACATCGAAATCTTTTGGTTCGCGTTCGAGCAGGATGTCGCGGACACAACCACCCACGAGATAAGCCGTAAAATTTTTGCTCGTGAGTTGTCGAAGGATCGAAAGAGCCTGTTTGTCGACTTTTTGGGAAGAAACGGAAACGCCTGGAGAGCGGAAGAGATCGAAAAGAAACATTATGGAATCCTCTATCCGTTTATCGAAACCGGCGAAGAAGGCGGAAGAACAAAATGGTATCCCGGATCGGATGGATTTTGCTCTTTTCGGTTCCATAGACGGTGGATACGGGTACCTCTGCCATTTTGAGCCCGGCCTTGGACGCGCGCAAAATCACTTCGGAATCGGCGGCGAAGCCGGAGAATTCGGTATCGGTTTGGCAGGAAAAGGCCCGTTTTGAGAGAAGACGATAACCGCATTGGGTATCGGTAAGGACTTGGCCAATCCGGCGGGAAAGCACCCAGTTCATAAACCGGTTTGTCAGAAGCCGGACGAGAGGCATTGTTTTTGTATCGGCCATTCGGGTGCCGATGATCAGATCGGCATCGGTTCTGCGGAAACATTCCACGAAACGCGGGGCTTCGGCAGGTAGATGCTGACCATCGCCGTCTGCAAAAATAACAGCATCGCAACCTTGTTTGCGGGCATATTCGATGCCGGTTTTCATGGCCGCACCCTTGCCGCGGTTTTGCGGATGGATGAGCACGACGGCCCCAGCCTCTTTCGCGCGCTCTGCGGTGCGATCGGGGGAGCCGTCGTCAATGACAACAACCGACATGCCGGCAGCGACAAAGTCGCGGACGACACGGGCGATGTGCTCTTCCTCCTTATAGCAAGGAATGAGGACGATGATTTTGGGATTTTGTTCTTGCATTGGTCTTTCGAATTAAAGCAAAAACAGCCGTTTATATCAATGGGGGCGATTTGCGTCGAGCCTCATGGGGGACAATTCGAGTCCTATTGAGAGGGCGCAACATGCGGTTTTTGCCAATCAAGAGAGCCGTGATTCTTTAGCGTTGAATGGGGGGAAACTTTCCGGTTTCGGAGAATACGAGCAGCTCGGGATAATTCGTCTGGAGATAGGCTTCGGCTTCACGGCCGCCGATGGATCGCGCGAGTTTGATGGCTTGCATGGCACGCTCCACGTCGTTGAGGGCGAGGCATCCGGCAGAGAACTGAATCCAGGTTTTCCAGTCGTTCGGCTCGCGTTTCAGGATCAGACGCGCGATTTTTTGATGCAAGGAGATTCCCTTTCGTTCGAAGAGGCACTTGTTGAGTTGCCGGAGGGTTTCGGTATCGATGGCGTCCTGGGTTAGATAGTCATCGGGAAGGCCGGCGATGAGATAGGCGGCTTCGACGGCAAGCCCCTCCCTCTGGAGAAGAAGTCCGGCATTGACATAGAAGCGTTTGGTGTAGGCGTTACGGGCGTATGCGGTGTTGATGGCTTGCGCTGCAATTGCGGGCTTTCGCGCATCAAGTGCGGCTTGGATAAGCGCAAGGGCTTCGTTTTCGGAGAGGGGATTGGCGGTGTCGCCCAACCGTTTTTTCAGCGGTTCCAGAATGGCGTTGCTGTCGCGGATTTTCTTGATTTCGCCAATCGGGATGCGGGTATTGTTGGGGTCGAGCGTCTGGAGTTGTTCGAGGAGGGCGACGGCCTCGCCGAAGCGGTTGGCGGGAAGCAGGATTTCCTGGATCAGGCGCAAGGTCGTCTCGGGCGAATAGATGTAGAGGGATTGAGCCTGTTTGTAAGCGCGTTCGGCGACGGCGGTTTCTCCGCGGGCTGCGTAATTTCCGGCTATGGAGCAGCGGAGTTTATTGAATGCCTTGCGGGCGGGGAGATCGCGATGGAAAGCAGGCGTGGCAATGAGCCGGCGTGCGTACCAATCCCAGAAATCCATGTCGTTCTGCCGATTGAACGAAGTGATTGGGCCTGGTGCGGACGCCAGCTTCATGATCAGTCCATTGGGAAGAAGATAGGGGGTCATCCAAGGGATGGTATAACTTTCCTCGACATAGAAATCGTTATGGTCTTTGTTGCGGGTGAAAATCTGGCGGGCGATAATGCCGTTGATTTCCATGACGGCTTGGGCACCGTTGACAGAGACGCGGCCGGATGGGTCGTGGACGATTCCGCCGATATTGGGACGGCGTCCGGCTTCGACATCGCTGATGTATTCCTGGAAAGCTGTTGTGCAATCGTTCGCCGTCGGCATCCAGATTTCGTCCGCATAGAGGCTGCGCATGGTATCGAGGTATGTATTGTCGGCCAATGCGTTTTGCGTAATCAAGTAGACATCCGGGCGGACATCGGCGGAATAGATCATATAAGTCGGCACGAAGCGTCCCGGATCGGTGCCGCCGAAGAAGACCGCATTTGTGGTCATTGCTTCAGGATAGCAAGGATTGGGAAGCGGTTCTTCATCATCGGAGAGTTCTTCGGCGATAGCCTCGGCGCCACGGAGCTGGTAGTTCCCGAATTGCCAGCCGAAGTCATGCCGATTCTGTTCGGCGGCGGAGGTCGTGTCGGCCAACCGGAAATTGAAGTAGTTCTCGTGAATCGGCAGGAGGGGGGTGAGTGCGATTGCCAAGGCGGCAATGGCGAAGAGAGCGCGACTGGTGCGGAGCGTCGCAAGCAGATAGGCAAAGCCATATCCGATCCAGATGGCGAAAATGCCGTGCGAAGCGATGAATTTGACCTTTTGGATGAAGGCGTCCTGAATGTCTCCGCTTGGATTTGCAAGGGCGATGAGGACAAAGCTCATCATGACGAAGCAAGTAAACGTCGCCAGATGCCAACGGATCGTACAACCGGAAACCGGGAAGGCGATGCCAGTCGATGGTTGTCTGGCAATCCGGAATGCGAAAAAGACAACGATGCCAAACCAGACCAGGAAAAAAAGCGATGTGAGGATGATATTGAGCCAGTCGTACGATTTTGAAGAATCCGGCGAGAGATCCCAAAATTCGAGAATCGTTTCAGAGAAGGTGTTCGCAAAGCCGAGCGCCAGACCGCAAAGAAGGAGCGCAATGCCGAAAAACGAGACGCCTGCGACAATGCGCCGGGAGAAATCCTTATCGGCATTTCCTTGTATGCAATCCAGCAGAAGCGGGAGAGGCGCCTTGAGAATCAGCAGATGGAGTCCAATAAGGGCGGCGAGAAAAAGCGGGAGGAAGAAGAGTTTGTCGATACGGGTGCCCGTAAGATCGACAGTGCCGGAAATCTTGTCGACGATGGTGAGTAATGCGATGGCCGCCGTGCAGAGCAGAAGCCAAGGAACAAGCGCGATCGACTTCGAAGCGTCTTCTTTTCGGGTGCGGAAGGAAATAACCCAGTCGGCAAAAGCAAGAAATCCAAGCGGCGCGAGAATCAGGGTGAACTGCGTACGGAGATCGGAGAAATAGGAGCCCAGTTTGGGGAGGAAGGTCGGAGCAAAGACGGTTGTCGGGGTGATTTGCTCGTATTGACCACGGGAGATGGCGTGTTTGAATCCTTCCCATGTGCGTGGATAGCCCCAATTCATGGGCGGGCAGGTATCGCCGGAAATGGGCATATAGAGGTAGAAAGCGAGCCCGAGACTGCCTGCCAGGAAGGAGAGGGAAACGGTCCGTCCATTTGGAAGCAAAATCCATGCCAGGGCTATCAGAAGGACGAACAGGAGCGCGTAAGCGACAAAGTAGCCGCTGTCAGGGTGTGTCAAGCCGAGCAGACAGCCACGGCGAATCAAAAGAAAGAGGAAAAATTCGATGGCGGAGACGGTCCCGGCATACCATAGAGCGCCAGGCGTAAAGAACGAGAAAAGCCAGAGAATCGCCCAGCCGGCAAAAAGGGTGAGCAAGGGGACTTTCCATGAATAGAGGATGGAAGGATCCGCATAGTCCGGCTCTGGCGCGGTAGGGAGATTCCCGATGACAACGAGAGCAAGCAGGACGCCGGCGCCGAAGAGGATGGAGGGGAGAATTGGATTCGGAAGAAGTTTCCGGATGCGTTCCGGGACGTTTTCCTTGCGGGTAAGAAGTCCCAATAACGCCCCTCCAACCGCAAGGAGGATGACGGCGAGGATGATGCCGATGTGGACGCGATCGGTAAATCCGGCAATTTGCGTCCATTCGGGGGTGTTGAGGATGGGGATCCTTTTTGCTCCAAGGGCCAAGGAACCGACAACCGGATTGACGGGATCGAGAGGCGGGTATTTGGTAAAACCGGGGCGGGAGGGTTCTGCCGCCAGTTTCAGCAAAAAGGCAAGAAGGGCGAGGGGGAGTCCGGCAAGGACAAAGTCGCGGAAGAGGTGGATGTCTTGAAGGAGAATGACAAGAATCAACGGGATGATCGCCAAGAGGAGCACTTGGTAATTGGTAAGACCGAGACCAAAGAGAAAGGCCGTGGCAATCAGGAGTTTGTTGGAAGGACGGTAGATCCAGCGATAGGTCAAGACGAGGAGAAGCATCAAGAAAAAGGCATTGAAGCTGTAAACCTCGACAATGGTGCACTGGGACCACATGACCGGTGAAAACGCGAAAACGAGCGCACCGGCGCATCCGGAGAGCCAGCAAATCAGGCGAGTGATTCCGGGGCGGGCTGCGAAGGAAGCGATTCCGGATCCGGTATTTCCGTTTTCCGGCAGATCGACGGGGCGATGACGTGTGGCAAGGATGTCATCGCAAGAGCGGGAAATCAGGAGGGCGGTCAGGCCAATGGCAATTGCACCCCAAAAGGCGGACATGACGGCGATTGCCCATGCCGGATTGGGGTGGCCGCGGAAGGGAATCCAACTCAACAGACGGGAAAAGATCCATGCGCAGATGGTCCACGATGGGTATCCCGGAGGGTGCGGAACGCCGGCGTAGTCGCCCGCGACGGCAAGCTCGCCGCTGTCTTCCAATGTGACGGAAGGGGCGCAGGTGAGGAAATAGACCAGAAAAGAAAGTAATGCGCTCGTCCAAAAGGCAAGCCAATCGGTTGCAGAGAAGAAAGATTTGCGCTCTTTGTCGACCGATGGGCCGTCAACG
>JBJEVW010000280.1:0-2138 GCA_051884735.1 Kiritimatiellia bacterium
AGTAAGCCTGATAAGGCTCACAGCAAGTTGTTCTCATCATACCTACCGCAACGGGTATGCGCGGTGCTCGGGTTGGCGGTGCGAGTCGGGCGTCCCGAGTGGCGAGCCGCCACGGGCGATTATCTTGGGTGCGCGTTTTTTAACCACAAAGAGCACAAAGAGCGTTTGAGCGGGTTGAATAGGAACACAAAGGCCAAGGAAACGGGAAGAGAAAGCCACAAAGAGATTTTATTGTTTCTTCGGGCGCACTTTGAAACCCTAAAAAAGTGTAGTTTTCTTCCGCCCGCGGTGGCTCACCGCCTTTGTGTTCCTATCCTTTCAGCGTAATGGTCTTTGTGTTTCTTTGTGTTCTTTTTTGCGCGGCTTGGCTTTGTGGCTTTGCCCCGCGCGGCTTGGCTTTGTGGCTTGGCCTGGCTTTGGCTTGGCTTACTGCCTGTGGCGGCTCGCCACTCGGGTCTCCTGATTCGCCACTCGCGCCGCCTTGGGGATTGCAAGAGAAGGAATGGAACGATAGAATGGACGCAATTCTCATTTCGTCCTTTTGTATTCAGAAAAATGGAACTTCTGCGCGTCCGGGATTTGTCAAAATCCTTCGGTTCTGTTCCGGTGCTTCGCGCCATCAATCTATCGCTTGAATGCGGCCATGCCCTCGGGCTTGTCGGCGAAAATGGCGCCGGCAAGTCGACCTTGGTCCGTTGCATTTGCGGCGAGCTCCGTCCGGATGGAGGCTCCATCGAGCTGGCGGGCCGCGCCTGCATGGTTCCGCAAGAGCTTACCTTCATTCCGGAAATGTCCATTGCCGACAATCTGTTTCTCGGCCATGAACAGACGCAGCTCGGCGTTATCCACCGGAAACGGCAGAACGAAACCGCGCGGGAAGCATTGGCGCGCGTTGGTGCAGAGGACCTCGATCCGGCCCTTCCGATGGAGCAACTGGGCGTTGCGGCATGCCAGAAAGTCGCCATCGCCAAGGCTTTGATGCAAAAGGCGGAACTGCTCGTCCTTGATGAGCCGACAGCCGTCTTGAATGCTTCCGAAACCGAATGCCTGTTCGCCGTTTTGCGTACGCTCATGGCCAACGGCATTGGCATCGTGTACATTTCCCACAAACTGGAAGAAGTCTTGGCTCTTTGTTCGGAAATTGCCGTCTTGCGCGATGGCGTCTTCGTCTCCGGCGGCCCCTCCGCCGAGTATACGCCGAAACAACTTGCCGAAAAGATGGTCGGCCGCCCGCTTGCCGACATCTATCCACCCAAAATGCCGATTCCGGACGATTCGGTTGCGCCCATTCTCGAAGTTCGCCATCTCTCCGATGGCATCCATGTCCTGGACGCTTCCTTCCGCCTTCGTCCCGGCGAGATTCTCGGCGTTGCGGGACTCGCTGGAGCGGGACGCACCGAATTGGCGGAGCTGATTTGCGGGGAGCGTCCACTCCGCGGCGGAGACATTCTCCTTGATGGCCGACCTGTGCGGATCCGCACCATGCGCGAGGCCATCGAACATGGCATTGCCTACCTTTCCGAAGATCGCCAGGGAACAGGTCTTTTGACGGCGTTTCCGATTCGCGACAATGCCGCGCTCTCTTCCCTGCAGCACTACCGGCGCGGCCCCCTCCTCTCCAAAAGCAAGTTGGACGCAGGGGCGGAAAAACGGATTCGCGAGTTGCATATCCGTTGTGAAGGAGGTGCGCAGCCCGTTCGCTCCCTCAGCGGCGGCAACCAGCAGAAGGTTGCCATTGCCAAGGGACTCGACAGCCGGCCGAAAATCTACATTTTCGATGAACCGACGCGTGGCGTCGACGTTGGTGCGCGCCGGGAGATCTATATGATTCTGCACGAACTTGCCGCCACGGGAGTCGCGATTCTCTTGATTTCCTCCGATCTAGGAGAAATTCTCGGCAATTGCCCGCGGTCGCTTGTCATGCGTTCCGGAACCATCGCCGGCGAACTCTCCGGAGCGCAATTGACCGAGAAAAATGTCATGTATCTGATGCACGCCGTCTCGAGCCAGCCGGGACGGTGAGCCACCGCGGGCAATGTGCCAAGCCGCGCACCGCGACCATGGCGGTTCGCCACTGCCACCCTTATCCCGGTTTTTTCGGGGTAAATTCTTCCGGACCCGGGTCAACGCCTTGCAAA
>JBJEVW010000281.1:0-2122 GCA_051884735.1 Kiritimatiellia bacterium
AGTCAAACCAAGCGAATCGGGTGTAAGCGCCTATTTCCCTAATGCGTCAACCCTGAAGACCACGACGCCCCGGAAAACCACAGAAACAAATGAGGCGACGAGACAGATTCCGCCACTACCGCATTTCACGACCCCGTCAGTAGAGACGCTTCTTGTGGATTCCCGCAATATCGGGGTCGAACACGACGCCGCACCGCTGCGTCCACGGAGTCGGCAATAACGCCGCCAGTCGAACGGTTTTCAATGGTTCCAGCGAGACGAGTATCTCCAGTTCCGGATTCTGTTCCGGAGACAGAAGCCGGATGAATTCCCGGCAAGTTCCGCACGGCATAATCAACTTTCCGCATTCGTCTAGACAGACCAACCGGCGGATGGCGACTTCGCCATCCGTCACCATCGCCATCGCCGCCGCTCGTTCCGCACAAATGCCCAGACCGCACGGCATGCTGACGTCCAACCCCGTGTAGACTTTTCCGTTCGCAGCCTCCAACACGGCCGCAACGACGCCGGTTGCCACATGCTTGCTCCGGATTTGCGGATTGAGTTTCGACTGCGCGAGCGCAGCCATCTCCGGAAATGTCATCTGAATCTCCTTTGCGTTCTCTCTTTGCGAGAGTCCTTCTCATTGTATGTCTTCCATTTTCCATGTCAACGGCGAGCCCAACGCCACACCCCCATCGCCCCCCCCCGCCCGCGCCTAGGGTCTTGCCGTGACGGAAGGCAAAGCCGCAAGAAAAGAACACATAGGAACACAAAGACCATTTCCCTGAAAAGGATAGGAACACAAAGTTTTTTTTTTTTTTTTTGGGGGGGGGACGGAACGTCCGAAAAACAACAAAAAATCTCTTTGCGCCTTTCTCTTCCCGCTTCCTTGGCCTTTGTGTTTCTATCCATCCCGTCCCACTGCCCGTGGCGGCTCGCCACCTTTGTGTTCCTTTGTGGTTAAAAACGCGCGGCCAAGATAACCGGCTGTCGGGCCTCCCGACCCGTGGCGGCTCGCCATTTGCCGGAAAAAAACGGAATAAAGATTGCGCGTCTTTCGTCATTTTGATAGAAATTGACTATATTCAACAAGGAGCTGCATTATGAAGAAACTCGCCCTCTGTTTACCCCTTCTCGCCATGTCCGGAACATTCGTTTGCGCACAAAATCAGCCTTCTCCCGAAAACGAATTCAAAGCCTCCATCGCCCGTTGGAGCAACAATGCCAAAGGAGCCGTCTCGCTGTACTACGACGATGCCTGCCCTTCCCATCAGGAATTCGCTATTCCCGTCTTGATCCGCTACCACATTCCCGGTACATTCTACGTCAATCCCAACAACTGGACCGGAAACAACTCGTGGCTCGCCCTGAAATGGCAGGAAGCCGCCAAACATCCGGAAATTGTCCTCGGAAACCATACATGGAGCCATTCCGGAGCCAACAACACCGATGAACTAAGGGAAGAAATCGCCAAAGCCGACAAGGCAATCCGCGAAATGTCGGGCTTGAAGCCGACCGCTCTCGTCTCCTTCGCCATTCCCGGTGGCGTTCCTTGGAAGATTTCAGACACCGAGCTGCAGCCCATTCTCAAGGAATTCAACTCGATTCTTCGCGCGAAATGGGCCGGCATGGGCAACGGCAAAAACTGCCCGCAAGCATCCGCCGGAGGTTTCTTCACCTACGAAGAGGTCGCCAATGCAACCTTGAACCGGGCCGAAAAAGACGGCTCGTGGAATTCCGTCCTTTTCCATGGCGTCGGTGGCGATTGGTTCGCTTTTTCCGCAGCTGACCACGAACGCCTGATTGCCGATTGCGCCAAACGAATGGCCGAAGGACGCGTCTGGGTCGCTTCCACAATCGATGTCCAGAAATACAGCGCCGAACGCGATAGCGCCGTCATCTCCGCTCTCCATGACAATGAAAATGGCGGCGGCGAATTCCACCTCGACGTCAAAACAGACCCCGCGCAATACGATATCCCGCTGACCATCGTCGCAACCGTCCCGTTCTCCTGGCAAAGCGCGAAGGTAATCGTGATCGGCGGAAGCGAAAAGAAAGTGGTTGCAAAATCCGGACGCATCGTTTTTGAAGTTCCCCCGAAGAGCGCCAATATCTCCATCGTGAAAGACCGCTGAGCAGC
>JBJEVW010000282.1:0-2117 GCA_051884735.1 Kiritimatiellia bacterium
CAGACAAACCTCGCTTCACCCTCTATTCCTACCTTCTTTTCTTTTGGACTGCAAGGAAAAAGTGAACCAAGCAAGACGGACAAAAGTCGCGGCTTTCAAGACGGCTTCGTCGAATGCCCGATGGACTTTTGTCTGTCTTGAAAAGTTTTGATTCATCGGATGCCGGTCGAATCACCTTGAACAATCCAACCAACGAATGGCGGCGCATGCCGAAACGATCGCCGGAGTCCACAACAGGCGTGGGAGACTCGACAACAGATGCCATTCGAAATCGGCACTGCGGCTGCATCCGTAAATCCACGGGATACATACAAGACAGCACATCACGAAAACCATGATGGCGCACATTCGTCCTTTCTAAAACGGCCGTCTGGCGGAATTACAGCGCAAGGTCCGTACCTCTCTCCCCCGTTCCTCCAAAGTAGACGACGAGCGGAAGTTCGCGCGTCGGAACCGGGCTCTTGTAGAAAAGAAACGGCAGTTCGTTGACGGGACAGAGAACCGGATTGAAATACCGGTCCGGCGTAGGTTTTTCGCGCGGAACCACGCGGCCCTCAACGAAAAAGAATCAAGTTGTTTTGCAATCACCCTTATCCCAGCAAATTCGGGATAAGGGTGTATCCTGCAAATGAGAGTGTTGCTAATGAAAATAGAAGAAAATGAAGGCAATCGCGTCTTTCATCTTCAAAGAAATGTTCTTCAATTATTCTATCGTGTGAGTTTATGGATTGTATATCGAGCGCGTCTTTCTTTGAAGATCAGAACGTCTCCGCACAACGCGATTTGTTCCGGCTTTTCCCCGGGCTTCTCCGTGGACAAGAACGATGCTTTCATCGGATGTTACAGGCTGGACTCCTTCAAAAAGGAACTCTTTTTCAGAAGGTGAAAGATTCGCCGTTTCGGCCAATGCGGAAAGAAAACCGAGTCGATCGTTTTCCGTTTTTCCTTTTGTTGCCGACCATGCGGCATGGCAAAGCAACGACAGGATTCGAGAATTGCTCGCATGCAAGGATTGCTGCGTCTCGTTCATTTCTCTGTTTTTCCGGACTCGATTGACATAGGCCTCGCGCACGGCAGAATCTGCAGAAAATGCCGAAGAATTCCAAATCTCTGTTCTTGGAACATAATCCGCGATGATGCCCGATTTGATTTTCCGGAGCACTTGAGCCAAAAGAAACGCCAATTCTCCGGGCGAATTCCCACCATACATCGTTGCCGCCTTGCAAACCAAAATCATGCGAACCCGTTCGGCATTTCCGAAGCGGTTCAATTGCATCGAAATCGGCAGGGATGACAATTGGTCCAAAAGAGAATGGGCGAATTCCCGAGTCGACAGATCCGATTCCGCAGCTTCCACTTTGCTGTAAATGTTCGTCACGAAAGTATAGTAATCAACGAAAGAAGAGTCCCAGAGCCGCCTCGCCATCGAAAGACTTTCTTGTATCGAGTCATGTTGAACATGCGACGAAAACGCTTCTGCGGCTTGAACATTGGCGGAAAGCGACACGATGCCTATCAGCATGAACAAAATCGCGAAGTTGCACAATCGTTTCATGGCAGTCAATTCTCCGTTGGAGCACGTAAAATCGTCTTCCCGAACTTCGTGACGGAGAACATCCCCGCCGGACTGACATCGAACCTTTGATTGCTCCATGGGAATTCTTTTCCCTCGTCAAGATTCAAGCCGTCTTCCTCGACACAACGCCACCGGCAGCGAATGGCCCACTCTAAATATCCTGAGCACCATGGCGACGGATATCCGTAAATGGACGCTTCGTCCGTTACGATATGGGAGGATCCGACTGCCACAAATCCCATTTCGGCTCCATTTACCCGATGTTCAAGATCGGCGGACGGAAAAGAATTGAAATATCCCTCCCTTCCCATTCCTTGATCTGTTTCCATTATTTCGACTTTCGTCGCAAAAGAAACGTCCAGAGGTTGTAGCGCCAATCGAAATATCGCGCCGACACCGGCATATTCCGGAAGTTGCTCCAAAATACCGAGGGTTTCTTCAAAACTCTCTCCGGGATTCTGATCAATATAGTTCTCAACCTCTCTTTGCATAAGTTCTGCTCTGGAAAGATGAATCACGGCCCGGACAGAATAGCCCGAAG
>JBJEVW010000283.1:0-8671 GCA_051884735.1 Kiritimatiellia bacterium
ACACATGGGCAAATTGCGCCCATGCCTCATTGTGCACCCGTTCTGCGTGCCCGTTCTCGGTATTTCAGTACGGGCTCTTAGCGGTGCCTCTAGCGAGATATCTGGAACGAGGCACGCTTTTTTCCGCCGCCGATCGCGCGCGTCCTTTTCTCCAAGGCGGCGGAAAGCGGGAAGAAAGCATGGCGCGCACAAATACAAAAGCCGATGGTTGCGGAGAATTGCTGGGGGAGCTCTTTCGCCAGTTCTCGCTCGAGCGCGCAACAGCCTATCTCACGCGAAAATTCGATTCCTTCGACCCGTCAACAGCCACTGCGCTTCCGCTCGACGATTCGAAAACCGCAAGGGATACTTTCAAATCCGCCCGGCTCCTCGGCTGCATCAAATCGCTGAAGGCGACACGCGGCGAGGAGACGAACAAACCCGTCTTGGTGGCCGCCGTCGAAATGAAGCGCGACGTCACCGAACGCTCGTCCCGCCAGGTGCAATTCAATTTCGCCAAGAAAATCATCCAGGACGCCGTCCGCGGCAATGCGGCGGGGCTCGACGGCTATCCTTCGCAAGGCCTGTTCTTCTTCTACGACAAGGACGGATTTTTCCGGCTCTCGCTCGTGTCGGGCGAAATGGATGGGAAAAGATTCAAGTTCAATTCGGCCAGACGGCAGAGCTTCTTCATCCATCCGGAACGCCCGAACAATGTCGCCAGACGCCGTCTGTGCGAAACCATCGCCACCTTCGCCGATTTGAAGGCCGCTTTCTCGGTCGAGGCGCTGACCAAGGAATTCTACGCGAAGCTCTATGCCTGGTACGAATGGGCGATGGCGCCGGCTACGGGCGTGACCTTCCCCAACGATGACACGGACGATGCGGACGACCGCCGCTACAACAACGAGGCAATCATCCGTCTCGTCACGCGCCTCATGTTCACCTGGTTCATCCGCCAACGGGGAATCGTGCCGGACGAACTCTTTTCGGCCGAAGGCGCCGCCAAGTGGATCAAGAGCTTCCGGGCTACATCCATGGAAGACGGCCGCTACTACCGTTGCATCCTGCAGAATCTCTTCTTCGCAACGCTCAATTGCCAGCCGGAAAAGCGCGGGTTCGTGCCGCATCGCCCCGGCAACGGCTATTCGAGCGGCTTTTTCGTCAAGACGAAGTACCGCTACGAAAAGGAATTCACGGATGCCAAGGGCTTTGCGTCCCTCCTGAAAAAAGTCCCGTTTCTCAATTGCGCGCTTTTCGACTGCCTCGACAAGCAGGAGCGCGAAATCGACGGCGGCCGGCTGTTGCTCTTCGACGGCTTTTCCGATTCGAAGAAACGACAGGCGCATATTCCCAATGGTCTCTTTTTCGACCCGGAACGCGGCATCCTGCCCCTGTTCGACACGTACGAGTTTACGATCGACGAGAACAACGCCGACGACGCCGATGTCGCGCTCGATCCGGAACTGCTCGGCAAGGTCTTCGAGAATCTGCTCGGCGCGTTCAATCCGGAAACGCAGGAAACCGCGCGAAATGCCACCGGCAGCTTCTACACCCCGCGCGAAATCGTCGACTACATGGTCGCCGAGTCGCTGAAAAATTATCTGAAAACGAAAGTCGGCGGACTCGCAGACGCATGGCTCGATGATCTCTTCGATGCTTCGAAGGCCGCGCAAGACGATGCGCTGCCGTTTGGCGAGGAGGTTGCCGCCAACATCCGGGACGCCCTGTACAGCTGCAAAATCCTCGATCCGGCCTGCGGCTCGGGCGCCTTCCCGATGGGCATTCTGCACGCGATGGTGCGCCTCTTCCGCCGCCTCGATCCGCACAACACCGATCTCAACGAGCGCATCATCCGCCGGTACCGCGACGAAAAGTCGCTCCCGCCCGACCCGTTGGAATCGAAGGAAGAGCGCTTCGAACGGCTGGAGGCCATCGAGCGGCAGCTCAAGGAGGGCCAGCACTATCCCGACTACGCGCGCAAACTCTACCTCATCGAAAACTGCATCTACGGCGTCGACATCCAGCCGATTGCCGCACAGATTTCCAAGCTCCGCTTTTTCATTTCGCTTCTGTGCGACCAGCTGAAAAACAACTGGGACGCCGACGAGGAAAATGCCGGGCTGCTGTCGCTCCCGAACCTCGAGGCGAAATTCGTGTGCGCCAACACGCTCATCGCGCTCCCGAAAACCGAAGGAGAGCTTGCCCTCGCGACGGCCGGCATCGTTTCGCTCCGCCAGAAACTCCAGGAGAACCGCCACAAAATCTTCGGCGCCACAACCTACAGCCGCAAGCAGGCGTTGAAGGCGAAGGACCTCGAGCTACGCGACAAAATCCGCGAGACGGTCCGCGGCACGCTATCCAAGCCGGACAAGGAACTCATCCGGATCCAGCGCGAACTGATCGCCAAATTCCGGGAAGAGCGCAAAGCCTACGAAGAACCCAAAATGGTGCGCCGCAAAAAGGCGGTGCAAGGCGACCTTTTCGGCGGCTTCGTCCAGGCGGAAATCGGCTTTGAAGACGTCGATCTCAACAAACCCAAGCGCGATGAACTCGATGCCAAAATCGAACTCGCAAACCGGAAAATCGCCGCCGAAGAAGCCAAGTCGCAACCGGCGAACGTCACCGCCATCGACAAACTCGCCAATCTCGTCGCCGGCTGGGACCCCTACGACCAAAACGCCTCCTCCCCCTTCTTCGATCCCAAATGGATGTTCAATATCGAAGACGGCTTCGATATCGTCATCGGCAACCCGCCGTATGGGGCAAAATTGAGCGAAGCTGACAAGAAGTATTGCGAGGGGAATTATCAATCGGCGAAAACGATAAAGGGCAAACAGAAAGGATCGATGGATACCTTCTCTCTGTTTGTCGAGAGATCGGTGCATTTGGCGTGCTTAAAGGGCAATTGTGTTTATATATTGCCGATGTCGATTGTGTCCAGTGCTTCTATGTCAGGCTTGCATAACTTGTTGTTTTCCAGGTGTGGCGAGATTTGGGTTTCCTCTTATGCAGTTAGGCCTCAGCCGGTATTTGAGAATGCGGTGGTGAATACGACCATTATGCATTTTACGCGAACAGATTCCTGTGTGAAAAGTATCATGACGACCAAGATGTATCGCAAAGGGCGATCTTTTGACCTTAAGCAATTGGTTGATAGACTCTCTTTTGTCGAGTCGCTCCCGTTTGTCAAATATGGGCGCATTCCCAAGATTGGAACAAAGATAGAATCCTCAATATTGGAGAAGGTCTTGAAGTGTCGTAAATTGTCAGAGTTTAAGCATAATAGAGGGAAACCAATCTTCTATAGGTCTTCGGGAGGCCGATATTTTAAGGTTGTTACAGATTATTCAACAGGGTCTAATAAGGAGAAGTCGATTCTCTTGCAATCAGAAATGGTGAAGCCGGCTGGAGCGTGTTTGAGCGCCAACTTTGGTTTTTGGTTCTACCAGATATATTCAAATAACTTGGATTGGAAGAGTGAAGAGATTGAGGATTTTCCTTTACCTGAAATGTCAGACACCGAGAGATGTTCGTTGGCAAAAATCTACGATAGGTATACGAAAGATATTGAGAAACACGCCAATGTGCGTGAATCTTCTGGTAAGTCAAAATATACAGTCGATAATTTCAAGGAATACAAAATCGGCTATTCCAAGAAGATTATTGATGAGATTGACGACTTCATTGGCCCGTTGTATGGCTTGACCAAGGAGGAAATCGAGTTCATCAAGAACTATGAAATCGAGTTTCGCCTTTCAGATGAGGAGATGGTCGCGGCGGCCGGGGTGAATCCGCCCCCGGAAACGAAGAAAGCGAAACCGCGGCGGACGAATCGTCCGTCAACGGTTGTGGCGCGTCGCGATCATGACGACGAAGATTTGGAGTGATTACTCGTAATGCGTCTTACACTGGAGTATCACAAGTTCGCGGGCCTCCCCCTCGCCGACAATCTTATAGACGAGACGGTTCGTTTCGTCGATGCGGCGACTCCAATAGCCATCAAAGTTTCGCAACGGCTCTGGCTTGCCGATGCCGGAGTTGCCGTTGCGTTCGATATCCTTGATCAGCGCGTTGATGCGCTTCAGCGTCTTCTTATCTTCAAGTTGCCAGCCTGTGTATTCATACCATGCGCGCGGCGTGAACTTGACATTCATGTTGCATATCCTAATCAGGCATCAATAAGCTCGTGGCGCTTGGCTTCTCCCCGCTCAAATGATTGGATTGATTCCTTCAGCACGCGCTGGTTGGCTTCGGAGAAAAAGGGATCTTCGGCAATGACTTCAAACGGGAGGCGGCGGCGGATGACCGATTGGCGCAAAAACAGGCGAACGGCGCTCGAGAGATCGAGCCCGGCATTGGCGAAAAGGTCGTCTGCCTGCTTGCGAAGATCGGCATCGACGCGAATTTGTAGTGTTGTTGTACGCATTTTGAAATCGTTTGTCATGGAGAACAATTGGAATTGTAGGATGTTTTCCTTTATCCGTCAAGGAAGATGCAAAGCCCCGGGGCAATGCGTTTCACGAATTCCAGATGCATTGCCCGCCGCGATACCGGATGGCAGATGGGGCGCAACCGCAGATCCCGGCGGCGAGCACGTTGATTGCAAGGCAACGCGCGCGCGCCGGCGGTTCGGATCGCCCAATGGGCGCAAAGGGCGAAATCATCAGCAAATGGCCGGACGCGCAAGCGTCAAAGTACGCGCCTTTTGGTCTGAAATAAGGTCCGAATCCGCGCGGGATGACGGCAATCAGCCTGTATCCGGCTTAGCGCACGGCTCGGGCATGCGAATGCCGCTTTGCAGACGGCCGCCTTTCTCGCGGTGGGTCGTCGTATAGCTTGGCATGGCCGCAGAATACGGCAAATAGGAGGCTTTCGGCAAATCGCATCGCCAGGCGGGCGTTTCAATCAGGTCTAGCCAGGCGCAGGCTCTGCGCCGGAAAAGAAACAATCGAAAGGAGCAAAACAATGGCATTTATCGCAAACCAAAAAGATGGCGGCAAGAAACTGGGCGACCGTCTTTCGGAATTGCTCGGACACTCGGACCGGCTCGATATGCTCGTGGGATTTTTCTTCTTCTCGGGCGTCAAGGTAATCTACGACGCACTCAAGGCGCGGGCGCACATGAAGCTGCGGGTGCTGATCGGAATGGAGGCGCAAGATGCGATCGGCGCTCTTGTGGCGGATGCTTCCTCGTTGGCGATCAAAGAGCGCTTCTACGAGTCGATGAAACGCATTCTCGGCTCGGAAAAGGTGGATTCGCAGGCCTTCCACGAACGGGTCGGCCTGTTCGCGGAAATGATCGAAAACGGGCGTCTGGACATTCGCAAGACGCGCGATCCCAATCACGCGAAGCTCTACATCTTCACAATGGACGAGGCGAACAAGGCGATTCGCGAAAAAATCTGGATTACCGGATCGAGCAACTTCTCCGAGCCGGGGCTCAAACTGCGCGACGAGCTGAATGTCGAAATCTCCGATTTCGGCGCAAACGAGGCGCAACAATACTTTGATGCGCTGTGGGAAGATGCCGTCCCGCTCACGGACGACGAAGAGGATCGCCGCAAACTTCTCGCCATCCTCCGCAATGCCTCCGTCGCCGCCGACGCAACGCCTTACGAGGCCTACTTTCTCGTACTGAAAACCTATATCGACTACCAGAAGGCGACGCTGAACGAAGAGCGGCTGAACCGGCTGCTGAAGGAAGCGGGGTTCGCAAAATACCGCTATCAGGTCGATGCGGTCGCGCAGGCAATCCGGAAAATCGAGCAGTACAACGGCGTCATCATCGCCGATGTCGTCGGGCTGGGCAAGTCGGTCATCGGCGGACTCGTCGGCGCCATGCGCCGGCGCCGCGGCCTCGTCATCTGTCCGCCGGGGCTCATCGGCACCCCCGCAGGCGATGCGGGCGGATGGTACGAATACCTCTACAAATTCTCTCTCAAAGACTGGAAAATCTGGAGCCGCGGCGATCTGGAGGGCGCTGCGGAAATGCTCAAGAACGACCCGGATTTCGATATGGTCATCGTCGATGAAGCGCACAACTTCCGCAACGACGGCACGCAGGACTACGACTTGTTGGCCAACATCTGCTTCGGCCGCGAGGTGGTGTTGCTGACGGCCACGCCGTTCAACAACAAGCCGGGCGATCTCCTGTCGCTCATGAAGCTCTTTCTGCCGGCGAAAACGAGTCCGCTCGGCAATCTGGAAGAGCGCTTCCGCCTCTATCAGAAGCGGTACCGCGATTTGTCGGTCCTCTCGAAGGAGTTGCGCCGTCCCGCGCCGGATTGGACGGCCATTCACAAGGCAATGGAGAAATGCGGCATTTCGCCGTCGTTTCCTCCGCACGTATGGGACGATCTGGCGGTGGCCGGGAAAGAGTGCGCCAAACGCTCGAAGAAACTGGCCGGCGATGTCCGGCAGGTGATGGAAAAGGTGGTCATCCGCCGGAACCGGATCGACCTGACAAGCGATCCCGACTACAGGGACGAAATGAAAACCCTTGCCGTCGTGCAAGCCCCCAAAGAGCAATTCTTTACGCTCTCGCCCGATCAAAATTCTTTTTACGACCGGGTGCTCAACGAATACTTCGGCGAAAACGGCAACTTCCACGGCGCCATCTACCGGCCGCAGGACTATTCCAGCGACAAGACCGGACAAGACGATGCGCAGCTCAATATCTACAAAATGCTCCGCAACCAGCTCGTGCAGCGCTTCGAGAGTTCTTTCGGCGCATTCCGCAAATCGGTCGGCAATGTCTGCAAGAACATGGAGAAAGCGAAAGCATTCATCGAACGCACCGGTTGCTACGTCTATGCCCGGCAGCTGATGGAGCGGCTTCTCACTTTCACGGACGATGCGGATGTCTACGAGGCCATCAATGCATTCGCCAAAGAACAGGAGCAGAAAGCGAGGCGCGGCGGCAATATGGCACACCGCAAAGGAAACGCCGAATACGTCTATCGCATGAGCGATCCCGAATTCGATGACAAGAAATTTCTGGCGGATCTGGACGAAGACATGGCGCTCATGCGCAAGTTGGCGGCCGAGGTGGACGCGCTGAAACTGTGCGAAAACGATCCGAAGGCAACGGAACTGTGCCGGGTCGTCGGCAGCGTCCTGGCGGATTCGCATCCCGACATTCCGGCCGAGGCCGGTTCGCCGCGGAGGAAGGTAATCGTCTTCTCCGCCTACACCGACACCATCGCACACATCGCCAAATATGCCGAAAAAGCATTCCCGGGACGCGTCCTTGCGGTTACAGGCCAAAATTTCGGACCTCAGAATGCCAAAATCTGCAAGGAGAACTTCGATGCCTCGTTTGCCACGCAGGTTGACAACTACGACATTCTGCTGGCGACGGACAAACTCTCCGAAGGGTTCAACCTGAACCGGGCGGGTCTCGTCGTCAACTACGACATTCCCTGGAATCCGACACGCGTCATCCAGCGCGTCGGACGCATCAACCGCATCGGCAAAAAGGTCTTCGACCGGCTGTACATCTTCAACTTCTTCCCGACGACCACCGGTTCGCAATACGTATCCAACCGCCAGGTCGCGGAAACCAAGATGTTCGCCATCCACCGCATCCTCGGCGAAGACGCGCAAATCTTCTCGATCGACGAGGAGCCGAAGGCCAGTTCGCTCTACGAAAAGCTGACGCAACTGGACGATGGCGAGACGTTGAGTTTCTACACGACGGCCAAACAGGCATTCGCCAAAGAAAAGGCGTTCCTGGAAAAACACCATCCCGAAGTCTTGGACCGGATTGCGGAATTTCCGTCCATGATCAAGACCGCCTGGGAAAGCAAGAAGAACCAACCCCGCGCAACACTGATGTTCAAACGCCATGGCGGAACTTTTTCCGCCATCGTCTATAGCGAAAACGACCGCGAGGTCGCGGAGTGGTCGCTCCAGGAGGCCATGGAGCAAATCGCCTGCTCGTACGAAACGAGCCGCGAACCGTTTTCGGAAGAATTCTGGCAATTCGCTGCTTGGAAGAAAAACGACCCGCCGCCCTGCGGCATTTACGAAGCGCTCAAGACCTACAGACCCAAGGGACTTTTGGCACAAGGCGGAATCCCCGATGCGGTCGAGGCGGTGAACGCCCTATCGCGGCTTCGCGCCCGATTTTCGAGCGACCTGAAACGATTCGCGCTCGACGTCGCCGAAGACATTCAAACCTACGGAACCATTCCATTGCCGACCATCAAGCGCATGGCTTCGGCCGGACGCATCGGCCAAAACGAAGAGGCGGCCGGCGAACTGGAACGGATTCTGCAGGATTTGGTCGACTTGCGCGGATATGGCTACCTGGAGAACGTCCGGAAACGCGCGACGGCCGAGGCCATTGTCGTAACCGTCCAAAAGGTATAGCACCGCTCCCCTGCTCCAACCCTCTCGCGCCCTTGAAAAAAACAAAAAGAGGGTTGGTTTTTCGAGGGACGCGGGAGAACTGTCCCATACATCCCACTTGTCTCATTTGTCCCAAAGATTGACAAGATTGATTTTTGGTTTCAATGGCCGCGCGGTTTTAACCACAAAGGAACACAAAGGCCAAGGAAACGGGAAGAGAAAACCACAAAGAGATTTTTGTTGTTTCTTCGGGCGTACTTCGAAACCCTAAATAGGGTAGCTCACCCTTATCCCGGTTTTTCGGGGTAAATTCTTCCGGACCCGGGTCAACGCCTTG
>JBJEVW010000284.1:0-8665 GCA_051884735.1 Kiritimatiellia bacterium
CTCGCCGGTACCGGATCGGAAGATTTGGGCAATGTCTCGGCTTGGCGGTCTTGTCTTTACCGTCTCCCATGGCTGTTTCTGACGCTCCTCGGCGGCGTTGTCACCGCCAGCTTGCTCAACAGTTATACGAATCATTTCAAATTTTTCGTTCTCCTCGCGGCTTTTGTCCCGAATGTCATGGCGATGGGAGGCAATACCGGCTTGCAATCCTCCGTTCTCATGATTCGCGAAATCGCCTCCGGCGACAACCGCCGCCACTCCATGGCACGACTTCTTCTCCACGAATGTAGCACCGGCGCCCTCATGGGTCTCCTTTGTGGCATCGGCATTTTTATCTGCGCCTTGTCCGTCGCCTCCTTGACCGGATCCGGACGCGAAGCCCTCCGTATTTCTGTCGAGAACTCCGGCCTCACCATGGCCTCTGCCCCCTTCCTGATGGCAACCATCGTTGCGGCCGCCCTCTTCACCGCCATGTCGTTCTCCGCCGCCCTGGGCGCCGTGATTCCGCTCTTCCTCACCCGTATCGGAATCGATCCCGCCGTATCCTCCGGTCCCCTCATTTCCTTTATCATCGATATCTGCGCAATGCTCATCTACTACGGCGTGACCATTCTCTTCCTGCTCCATTTTCTCCCTGCTTGAGGTCATGCCGGCTCGCTCTCCCTCGCCTTTTCCTATCCTTCGCGAACCCGATTCGCCCATCGAAAAGACAACGGCAATCGTGTTGCGGATTTTCCCGTTCTCCAATACTTCGCAGATGGTCGTATGGTTGACGCAGGATGGAACCCGCCTCCTCACGGCCATCAAAGGCGCCGCACGCCCGAAATCCTTCTTCCTGGGGCAGCTGGATTTCTTCCAGACTTGCGAACTGCTCTACTATCGCCGCACAAAGGATGGTGTGCACGTCCCTCGCGAATGCACGGCTCTGTGCCGCCGCGATCATCTCCGTGTCAATTGGCGCGCCGAACACAGCGCATCCTGGTTCTCCGCCCTCGCCAATATCGCCTCGACCTCCGATGCACCCCAGCCGGAGCTCTTCCGGCTACTGGATGAAACGCTGTCGTGTCTCGATTCCTGCGGCCCTCTCGCCCCTCCTTCGCCCATCCTGTTCGCGGCCTACGAGGCACGCCTCCTCTGCGCCGCCGGACTCCGGCCGAATTTCACCCGTCCCGCCTCCCCCAATCCCGCCGCACGACCGCAACGGATCCGCTTCAACCTCGCCGAAGGGCGGATCGCCGATGATCTCATGGTCGCCGAATCCAGTTCGCTCCATCATTTCATCCCCGACAGACACCCGCAGCCCCGCGATCCCATTCTCAATCTCTCTCCCGAGTCCGTCGAATTGTTTGAATGCCTGACCGAACCCCATGCGTCCGCCGCCGGTCAATTCACCGATTCCGCCCCCGCAACCGTCAAAGAACTCCTTCGCTTCCTCGGCCTTTTCATCCGGTTCCACATGCCGGATGCACCAACCGCCGGACGCGCCCTCGCACTCTCTTCTCTTCACGCGCCTCGATTCTCTTGAATGTTGCCACGCACACCCGCGCCAGCTGAGCGTTCTGCATGCCGCGGTTTACTGCCCGTGGCGGCTCGCCACCCGCGCCCGCTGAACGTTCTGCATGCCGCGGTTTACTGCCCGTGGCGGCTCGCCACCCGCGCCAGCTGAGCGTTCTGCATGCCGCGGTTTACTGCCCGTGGCGGCTCGCCACCCGCGCCCGCTGAGCGTTCTGCACGCCGCGGTTTACTGCCCGTGGCGGCTCGCCACCCGCGCACACCCGCGCCCCCTATTGCCCGTGGCACCTCCGCTATTTTGCGGTCAGCTGCGCTTTCACTTGCTGAAGAACATCCGCCAAAGTACCGCGAAACAGCCCGACCGCCGTCTCCGCCGCTGGAACGCCCGCCATCCCCGACGATCGCTCCGACCGGATGCGAAACTCGCGCTCCAACACGCCGTTTCGATAGAGCAGAAACTGGATACGCATCTCGGCCCGCCAATACCCGTCCGGATCGCGGACCAATCTGCACTGTTCCATCCAGCCTTCGAGCAAATCGGCATTCTCCCGCGCCGTCGAGACAATCCCGGCGTCCGCAATCAGCCAATACCCCGGCACCTCGCCAAGCCCGCTCTGCAACGCGCTTTTCAGAAAATCGACCGCCGGTTGCGCAAACTCGCCATCCGCAAGACGCCCCGTCCGCAAATTCCGCGCGTCAACCCACCGGATGACGCGCTCCGACGCCTCCAACGCCCCGCGAAACCGCCCAATCGCCAACACGGGCAACGACTTTTCCTCCATCGTCTTTGCAGCCTTCGACGGCATTTCCACCGCCACACGATCCGCCTCCAGCAGAAACCGCTGTACCGGCGCCGCCTTCTCGCCTATGCTGAAACACCCGGTCAACACCGCTGCACACGCAAAACCCGGCACAACCATGCGTAAAATCGTTTTCATCGTCTTTTCCTTTCTGTCAAAATACATTTCTACTCTTTGTCGGGAGCTTCCCAGCCCGAATCCTGTGCCTGCGTCAGAAACCCGATCGGACGCTCCCGGAAATCCCGTACCGCTTCTGTCAACTCTTTCGAGGCCACTCGGCAATTTTCAATCGTCTCCGATAGCGCGGGTGAATTGCTCAGCAACAACGCATCCGTATGCCGGACCAGTGCAGAGACGTCCTCCGCTACCTGCCCGAGCTTGTGCGCTTCACTCGAAAAATTCCGTACAATATCCACAATCGTTTCGCCGAGACTCGGCACGCTCGGAATGTACGAAAACTCGGGTTGCCAAGGTACGGGAAGCGCCTCCGGCGCGTCTTTGAGGTAGTCCAGATCCAAATAGGACAGCCCCGTGATTCCTTGCGATTTCATCTGCACCCGCAGCCCTTGGTTGATCTGCGTCTGGAAAATGCGCCTGTCCGAATCGTGATTGCTCATGCGCAAGTTCTCCTGGTTGATTTTGAACACAATGCGGGCATACCGGAATGCCCGGTCCGAAAGCTCCGGATCCACGTCTTTGCGGTAGTCCGCCCAGGCAAAGGCAATGCGCGTCACCTCGCCAATCGGAATGCCGCGATACTTTACCGGAGCACCAACGCTCAACCCTTGAATCGATCCCTCGAAATAGGTTTCGGCAAAATACCCTTTTTCATGCGTCAACGCCCCGCCTTTCAAAAACAAGACGCCTGCCAGCGAAAGTCCAATTGCAAACAGCAGAAAAAAACCGACTTTGATGTAGGTCGTGCTTCTCATCGTTCATCATCCTTTCTGAAAATGGTCTACAAGTTCTCCGTCCGTTCCGCCTGGCGACCAAAAAAACGGCGAACAACAGCATGCGGACTCCGCCTCCGTAACACAGCCGGCGGCCCTTCCTCCAAAAGCGATTGCGTCTCACGGTCCAGATACAGCGCACGATCCGCAATCGCGTCAATACTGGCAAGCTCGTGCGAAACAATCACGAAGGTCATGCCTTGCTCCGCACGAATCTGCAAAATCAATTCGTCCAGTTCCGCCGACGTCACCGGATCCAATCCCGCCGACGGCTCGTCCAAAAACAAAATCTCCGGATCCAGCGCCAACGCACGGGCAATGCCCGCCCGCTTTCGCATGCCGCCCGATATCTCTCTCGGCATGTAGTCGGCATACGCCGAAAGCCCGACTTGCCCTAGGCGCAGGCGCGCAATCCGCTCCCGTACGTCCGCCGGCACAGACGCCAGCTCCTGCATCGGATACAAAACATTCTCCAACAGTGTCATGCTGCCAAAAAGCGCCCCCCCTTGGAACAAGAGCCCGATTCGCTTCAATAGCGTCTTGTCGCCCCGTTCTTCCGCCGGATCTTCTGCCGTGGAAAAATTTTGCCCAAAAAGCGAGACGCTTCCGCCTAACGGGGAAAGCAAACCGGTCACTGTGCGCAAGACGGTCGATTTTCCGCACCCGGAACCGCCCAGCAAAACCGCAATCTCGCCCTTCCGGATCGAGAAATTCAACCCTTTCAAAATGGGACGCCCCGTCCGGTAGCCGACATCCAAATCGCATACGCGCAATACGTCTTCCATCTCCCCCTCCCTAAATGCCCAATGCCGAATACAGAACAGCAAACAAACCATCCGAAATCGCATACCATACAATGGCACGGACAACCGCCGCCGTTGTCGCCCGCCCGACCGCATCCGAGCCGCCGCCCGTCCGCAAGCCTTGATAACAGCCAATGCCGCCAATCAAAAAACCGAAAACACACGCTTTCAAAAGGCTGGAAACAATGTCCTTCACCCCGCAAAAGGCAATCACGTGATCCCAATAGACCGCCGGCGAATAGCCATGCAAGTAGAGGACGATATACCCTCCCAACAGTCCGCTCGCAGCCGCAAAAACACTCAAGAGCGGCAAGGAAAAGGCACTTGCCCAAACCCGCGGAAACGCCAGCCGCTCCACCGGATCCATGCCCATGGCACGAAGCGCGTCCACCTCTTCGTCAACCACCATCGTACCCAATTCGGCCGCAAACGCCGATGCCGTGCGCCCTGCCATCACAACCGCAGCGACCAAGACCGCCAACTCGCGCAAAATCGCAATGCCCATCAAGTTCGCGACATACACCTCCGCTCCAAACATCCGTAGCGGAATGGCCGCTTCAAACGCGAGAATCAACCCGAGCAAAAAGCCCACCAGCAACGTCACCGGAACGGCATCCGAACCCGCTTGCACAAACACACGCCAAAATCCGGCCGGCTGACACTTTCCGCGAAACCATGCCGCCGAAAGCACGCAAACGCGCCCAATGAAACCGAGCGTTTCACATCCCTCCAACAGGACAACTTCCGCCAAATGGTCAAGCCACGCCAAAAAACCGCGCGCTTTCTCGCTGCCGCGCGCCGATTCTTTCGCCGCCGAAACACTTGCCTCCCGGATCAACCGCTCATTCTCCGCCGACAAACCGCGAATCTGCAGCCCGCGATCCATCAACAAAGAAAGCACGGCAACCGGGACCATCCCTTTCAAAACAACATCCTTCGCGTCAAATACCGGAATCTCCCGGAATGACGCACCTAGGAGTCCGCGCCTCTCCGATGGAAGAATCTCCGAATAAAACGCCAGAAGCGTATTCGCCGCAGACGAGTCGAGACACCCGTGCCCAATCGTGATTGAGCCGTGCCTTTCCGTTCGAAATCGTTTGTTTGATTCCGCCATGCCATTCCTCCTCAAATTTCGTTGCAGTGAATCGCCAACCGGATTGAATCCACGGCAAACTGTAGCAAACCGAAATTGTTTTAGCAATCTATAATATTTCCGTCACTTGATTATCTGAAATTAGACATATCCACACCGCTCGCACTGGACGTTTTGCATGCCGCAGAATCGCACGCAGTGGCTCGCCGCCCGCCAACGGCACATGCATGGCAGAGCCGCGCACCCATCTTCCGTTTGGGGGTATGCTTGTGCTAGAATGACGCAAATGATTGCAAAGGACCTCAATCCACGCTACCCGCGCCCGCTTCCGCTCACTCTTTTCGAAGAATGGGCCGCTCTCTATGCGCGCCTCGCAACCGTGGAAGCATGCTTGAAAGTCCCCCTCCGCCGAAGCCGCCTCTTCGCCGACTGCCAGGCTCTTTATACGCAAATTCGCGAAGCCGCGCAAACGCAAGCCGCCCCCCTTCCGCCAAGCCGGTTCGAACCGGAACCGTTCTCCGGAAAAATCTGCCCATTCTGCGGAGCGGAAAATCCGCAGCGCTTCATCCCCTTGTTCCCGCACGAGAAGAACGAATGCCAGCCCGAATCAGAACTTTCCGTCCCCATCTGCTTCGCCTGCTTTCTGCGCTTCTCCGGCAGCGATCCCGTCTATACCATGGCTCGCTACGGCGAAACGCCTTCCATCTTGCTGGCCAAACATTACCTGTACGCCATCTACCGCTACGCCTACCGAAACGACCTTCTCGGTCAATTGTATCTCCTCACCCTTCATCAGCCGCGCTACCGCTACCCGTTCGAACTGAAACAACTTGACTTTTCTTTCGCATTCCTCGCGGCATTCTTCCGGACACGCGGACGCCTTCACAACCTTCGTCTCCTCTAGGCGGAAAAACCATGAATCACGGCTGGGCCTACCTTGATACCATCCATCACGACGCAGACGGAATCGAAATCGCCGATTACTACACCCGTCGCTATCCGCACGGCTCCATCGCCACATGGCGCGCCCGCATCATCGCCGGTGAAGTCCTCCGGAACGGCAAAACCGCCACGCCCGATTTGCGTTTGCAGGCGGGCGACCGCCTCGTCTGGAATCGCCCGCCCTGGGAGGAGCCTCCCACCCCGCTTCACTATGGCGTGCTCTACCAAGATGACGAGGTGCTCGTCGTCGACAAACCGGCCGGCCTGCCCGTCCTCCCCGGCGGCGGCTTCCTCGAAAATACCCTCCTCCATCTCGTCCGGACCGATTTTCCCGCCCTCCGCTACCCGCCAACGCCCGTGCATCGCCTCGGCCGCGGCACCTCCGGCCTCGTCGTGTTCGCTCGCTCGCACCACGCCGCTCAATCGCTCTGCTTGCAGTTTCGCCACCCCGATACTCAGTCCTCCACAACCGACGCCACCGCTTTCTGCGCCGAAAAACGATACCGGGCCATCTCCTCCCTTCCGCACGACAACGCTACGCCCGTCCCCATCGGAACCACCATCGACGTCAACACGCCCATCGCCCCCGTTCCACACCCCATCTTGGGAAAAGTCCACGCCGCTACCCCAAACGGCCGCCCATCCCGGAGCTTGTGTACCCTCCTCCGTCGCTCCGATACAGAGGCCGAGTGGGAAATCGACCTGAAAACGGGACGCCCGCACCAAATTCGGATTCATCTCGCTTCCATCGGTTATCCGCTTCTCGGCGATCCTCTCTTCCTTCCCGGCGGCATCCCCCGTCCGGACGCCGTTCCAGGCGCAATCGGATACTTCCTTCGAGCCTACCGGATCGCCTTTTTCCACCCGGAATCCGGTAAAAAAATCTGTATCGAAACGTCGCCCGACCCTCGAACCGGATCCCCCCGTCAAAGATAACTTCCGACAATTCAAGGATTTCCATTTTATCCTTTTTTTATCCAATTCAAAAATTTTCCGGAAATTTTGATTTTGGGTCATTTTTCGCTTGCTTTTTCGGTCGTTTTGACTATAGTTCTCGCTGTTTTTCACGACATCTGGCGGGTCATCCCCACAAGATTGTCCCTTCACTGTCAAAACAGGACAGTTGTGTTTTTCTCCTCCATCCAAAAGACGGAACCGAACATGAATCAAGAATGGAATTCTTTTATCCCCGGCGATTGGCAGCATGAGGTCAATGTTTCCGACTTCATCCGCAAAAACTACACCAAGTACGATGGCGATGCCTCCTTCCTCGCGGAAGCCAAAGAAAGTACACGCACGCTTTGGACGAAACTGCAGGCACTCCAAAAGGAAGAACGCGCGAAGGGCGGTGTCTTGGATATGGATACGGATATCGTCTCCTCCATTACCTCCCACAAGCCTGGATACCTCGACAAGGATCTCGAGGTTATCGTCGGTCTCCAGACGGATAAACCGCTCAAGCGCGCCTTCATGCCGTTCGGTGGAATCAATATGGCCGAAGAGGCCTGCAAAACCTACGGCTATACGCCCAATCCCGAACTCCACAAGATCTTCACGGATTATCACAAAACCCACAATCAGGGCGTCTTCGATGCCTATACGCCCGAAATTCGCGCCGCCCGCAAAAACAAGATCATCACCGGTCTTCCCGATACCTACGGCCGCGGTCGCATCGTTGGCGATTACCGTCGCGTAGCCCTCTACGGCATCGATTTTCTCACCCAGTGCAAAAAACAGGATCTCGCCAACTGTGGCGATGGCACCATGTTGCCGGACGTGATTCGCCTCCGTGAGGAAATCGCCGACCAAATCCGCGCTCTCGGCCAAATCAAGGAAATGGCCGCCGCTTACGGCTACGACATCTCCCGTCCCGCCGGCAATGCACGCGAGGCCGTCCAATGGACCTACTTCGGCTATCTCGCCGCCATCAAGACGCAAAACGGCGCCGCAATGTCCATCGGCCGCGTTTCCACGTTCTTCGATATCTACATGGAACGCGATCTGCGCAACGGTCTCATCACCGAGGCCGATGCCCAGGAAATCATTGACCATTTCGTTATGAAGCTTCGTATGGTCAAGTTCGCGCGTATCCCCGCCTACAACGAACTCTTCTCCGGCGACCCGGTCTGGGCCACGCTCTCGATTGCCGGCCTCGGCAACAACGGCCGTTCCATGGTGACCAAGAACGATTACCGGATCCTCCATACCCTGGAAACCATGGGTCCCTCCCCGGAACCCAACATGACGGTTCTCTACTCCGATCGCTTGCCGAAAAACTTCCGCGACTACGCCGCCAAGGTTTCCATCGACACCTCCTCCATCCAGTACGAGAACGACGATGTCATGCGCCGCGTCTGGGGGGACGATTACTCCATCTGCTGCTGCGTTTCCGCAACGCAGACCGGCAAGGAAATGCAGTTCTTCGGCGCAAGAGCAAACCTTGCAAAGTGCCTGCTCTACGCGATAAACGGAGGCGTGGACGAAAAGACCCGCGCTCAGGTGGGACCCAAGCTTGTGCCTATCAGGTCGGAATATCTCGACTATGTGGAGGTAATGCAGAAATAC
>JBJEVW010000285.1:0-8649 GCA_051884735.1 Kiritimatiellia bacterium
AGATTGCACCTTCTTGGCCATTTTCTTTCTCCGTTACAATTTGTGCGATTGCATCGATTGCTTCCTGTACCAAAAACATTGGATTGTAATCCTGATTCCGATTTCTCGCGAGGTCACAATCAAAATATCGTGCCAAGACAAGACTGTATGCGTACTCCTATGACATCACCTGCACTACTCATTCATGAAAAATACGAAGAGTAAAACCATCCCTGGCGACATCAGAAATACTGCTTTCAAAATGGTGGAGGCGGGGGGATTCGAACCCCCGTCCGAAACGGAGCCACCACAGTATCTACGCGCGTAGTCCCTGTTTGCATCTCACTTTCTATGCTATCCAGGGACGGACTGCAGAAAAAGCCAGTAACCTGTTTGCGCCGCACATGACCCGGTCACCCGATCACATGCCGGCCTGCTAGAGGACGCTTCCCCGCTCAGCAGACATCGGCGGTTCCGCGTGGTTGCTGTAAAACGTTCTATGTGAGAACTAAGCAGCCAGAGCCATTTCAGTATTGGCGTTTAATGTTCCGGGGGATGTTTGACGAGACCACCCTCGATTCTCGGCGCGCAACTGAGGCCTCAACCGTCACGTCGAAAACCTGTCGCCCCCACAAGATGGAAAATAAACCATTCTGTGATGCGTGAACGTTAGCAAAAAACAATTTTTGAATCAATCAAAAAATGAGCGACAACGAAAAGAGCCGAAAATGCACTGCCCGGCTCCAAAAACGTCCCGGATAAACTTTCGCCAAGTCGCGGTTGCACGCCTTTTCGATATTTGATAGGATTGCAGAACTTTCCGCAAACAAACGGAATGCGGTTGCAGTTTCTGCGACTCGGAACAGGAGGTGAAAACACGTGATCGTCATTAAAGTCAAAAAGGGTGAAATGATTGATAAAGCCATCAAACGCCTCAAGAAGGCCATGGATAAGGAAGGCATTATCAAACAGGTTCGCGCAACCCGCTACTTCGAAAAGCCTTGCTCCAAGCGCCGGAAGAAGTCCGAACGCGCCCGTGCACGTGCCCGCTCTATCGCGCGTCGTCAGGCTCTCCCCCCTGTTCTTCCCAATCTGTAAGAACAATCCGTTCCATCGTTGAACGGGTTCCTATAGCCGCTTGCTCATCCGTTGTTCTTCTGAATCGGATTGCACGCGGCTTCTTTTTTTCCAGTCCTGCCATGAAGTTAGACAACATTCGCAATTTCTGCATCATCGCCCATATCGACCATGGTAAATCAACCTTGGCAGACCGCATCATGGAGTTGACCAAGGCCGTCGATGAACGAACATTCCGCGACCAGCTTCTTGACTCCATGGATCTTGAACGCGAACGCGGAATTACCATCAAGTCACACCCTGTTTCCATGTCGTATACGGCGAACGACGGCGAGACCTATCTGTTGAACTTGATTGACACGCCGGGACACGTCGACTTCACCTACGAGGTTTCCCGCTCCATGTCCGCTTGCGAAGCCGCCATTTTGCTCGTTGATGCAGCACAAGGCGTGCAGGCGCAAACCGTCGCCAATACATACCTCGCCATCGACGCCAATCTGGAAATCATCCCTTGCCTGAACAAGGTCGATCTTCCGTCCGCCGATATTCCCAGCTGCAAACATCAGGTCGAAGAGGCTCTCGCAATCCCCATGGACGATTGCGCACTCGTTTCCTCCAAAACTGGAACGGGCGTTCCCGACCTTCTCGAACGGATCGTGACACTCGTTCCTCCGCCCCGCTCCAAACATCCGGATGGGCCCCTTCGCGCCGTCATCTTCGATTCCCTTTACGATGCCTACCGCGGCGTCATCCCGTACGTCCGTATCGTGGATGGTTCCGTCAAAGCAGGCGACAATATCCAGTTCATGGGAAGCGGCCTTTGGACGCAGGTCAAGGAAGTCGGTATTTTCACGCCGAAAATGCGCCCCGTGTCGACGCTGTCTGCCGGACAGGTCGGCTACATCATTGGAACGATAAAGGATCCGCGTGAAATTCGAACCGGCGATACGATTACCTTGCGCAACGCTCCGGCTCCCGAACCGCTTCCCGGATTTCGAGAGGTCCGCCCCATGGTTTTCGCCGGACTATACCCCGTCTCGACCGACGAATACGAAAAACTCCGGACATCCCTTGAAAAGCTCCAGCTGAATGACGCCGCATTCTCTTGGCATGCCGAATCGTCCGTTGCGCTCGGCTTTGGATTCCGGTGCGGATTCCTCGGACTCCTGCACATGGAAATCGTCCAGGAACGCCTGCGCCGCGAATTCAATTGCGATGTCATTTCGACGCATCCGGCCGTCGTCTATCTGGTGCATACCAACGATGGAAAGGTGAAGGAAATCGACAACCCCATCCGGATGCCGGATCCCGCCGATATCGACTACATCGAGGAACCACTGATCCGGGCCACAATCATCACACCGACCGCCAGCATCGGCGATTTGATGCGCGTTGTCATGGATCACCGGGGAACCGTCGACAAAACCGATTCGCTCGATGGCACCCGCGTTATCCTGACTTGCACGCTTCCGCTGAACGAAATCCTGGTCGACTTCAACGATACCTTGAAGTCCGTTTCCCACGGATACGCTTCGATGGATTACGTCCACTGCGGATACCAGACCTCCCCTATCGTTCGCATGGACATTCTCTTGAACGGAGATTCCGTAGACGCATTTGCGTGCATGGTGCATCGCGATCGCGCCCGGGCGCGTGGCAAGGAAATCTGCGCTGCGCTCAAAGAGTCGATTCCGCCGCACATGTTCAAGATTCCCATTCAGGCGGCGATTGGCGGCAATATCGTTGCCCGGGAAGACATTCGCCCCTTCCGGAAGGATGTCACGGCAAAACTCTACGGGGGCGATGTGACACGCAAGCAAAAACTCCTCAAAAAGCAGGCGGAAGGCAAGAAACGAATGAAGCAATGCGGTACGGTCAATGTCCCGCAAGAAGCTTTTATCGCGGTTCTTCGTTCTTCTTCCGAAGAAAAGTAGGAAACCGTGCAACCGATTGTCCTCGCGTCCGCTTCGCCCCGCCGTTCCGCAATTCTCGCAAAGATGGGCGCGGCATTTTCCCTCTCCCCTGTCGATTGCAACGAGGTCCGCCTCCCCGATCCCGTCGAAACGTGCGCTACAAACGCACAGCTGAAATGGGCCGCCGCCAAAGACATTCACCCCAATCGCTGGATACTGGCCGCCGACACCATCGTTTCGTTTGAAGGCCAGACATACGGAAAACCATCCGGCCGGGAGGACGCGATTCGCATGCTTCTTTCGTTCTCCGGAAAACCGCAACACGTCTTTACCGCCGTCTGCCTTTCGACACCGGAACAACGAGAGCCCGATCTGTTCATCGAGACCTCCGCACTGTATTTCAAGACGCTTTCCCGAACCGATGTCGAGCATTATCTTGATCTCGCCCATACGCTCGACCGGGCCGGCGCCTACGATATCGGAACCCATGGCGAACAAATCATTTCCCGCCTGGTTGGATCCCAAACAAATGTCGAAGGTCTTCCCGGGCATATTGTCGAACAATGGCTCCGTTCTCATGCATATCCGCTTTTTGCTTCACGTTCCTAATTCGGCCCGTTGCTTATGATCCGCATCTTCCACGTCCCCATGCACGATGGGATCCGTCTCTTTACAACCGCCTATTTTCCGGAATCGTTTCACTCCGGCACCACTTCCTTTCCTGTCGTCCTCTTCCGCAGTTTATACAATCATCCCAATCATATTGCCCCCGAATCGGAATGGACGGACAAAGGCTTTGTTTTTGTCAATCAAGATGTCCGCTGCTCTGCTCGTTCCCAAGGCGATGAATGGGATCCTTGGATGCAAGAACGGCAAGACGGAGCCGATATGCTGGATTGGCTAACGCAACAACCTTGGTGCAATGGCCGAATCTGCATGATTGGCGAATCCTACTGCGGCGAGGTGCAGCTCACCGCTGCGCAATCCGGACACCCGGCCCTTGTCGGCTGTTCTCCATTTGTCGTCCCGTCCGATTTCTACGGAAGTACCATGTATACGGGCGGAGCATTCTTGCTCGCCCTTAATGCGGGATGGGCTTTGGGCAGCAATGCCAACTGCTGCGGCATTCCCTGCAATCCGGAACATCCGCCGCTTGAAGAAATGCTGACGCATCTTCCCATTCGCGAATTGGATCAAAAAGGATACGGCTTCAAAAGCCCTGTAGCTTTTTGGCACAAGTGGCTCGACCATCCGGAAGACTCTGAATTCTGGGATCCATATCGCTTTTCCGGTAGAGTCAATGCCTTTCGTTGTCCAATGCTGTTCGCCAGCGGCTGGTTCGATATCTATACAAAGGACACGTTCAATGCCACGACAGCCGTCCGGACTTCCGCCGCAACACCATTGGCTCGCTCCGCAACTCGCTGCGTGATGGGACCTTGGACCCACAGTTTCGCCCTCTGCGGATACCCCATCGAGGACGTGGCAAATGCAAGTCGCGAAAACGCCTTGCAGCCTGTCGAAAAGCGTTTCGTCGAGCAAATTCTTCAACATCCATCGGAAGACCCGCTTCCCGATATGCCTGCATTCCGCTACTTTGTCCTCGGTTCAGAACAGTGGAAGAGTTCTTCTGTTTGGCCGCCTGCAAATGCCATTCCATCTTCATTCTATCTTTCGACACCATGCGGAAGTGCCAATTCGGCAAAGGGAAATGGCCGGCTGCTGGCGGAATCGCCGCCTGCGGCTGAAGCTCCGGACGCCTATATCTACGATCCCATGAATCCTGTCAAGACCAACGGCGGTCATGCCATTTGCTGCACTCCGGGTTCGCAGGATCAGACGGAACGCGAACAGCGCACCGATGTCCTTGTATTCCAGACCGCCCCACTTGAAAAGCCTCTTGCCATTGAGGGAAATGTAACACTTGAACTGTTCGCCGCATCATCCGCTCCGGATACCGATTTCATCGCAACCCTCACCGATATCTTTCCTGACGGGCGTACATACAATCTCTGCAACGGGATTATCCGTGCCCGCTATCGGAATGGCTTCCGGAGCCCCGAACCACTCCCGCTCAACGAACCCGTTCTTCTTTCCATTGATCTCTGGGCAATCGCTGTCCAATTTAAGGCGGGGCATCGAATCGGTCTGGAAATCACGAGCTCAGACTTCCCCCATTTCGACCGTAATCTCAATACGGGGACACCTAATGCGGACGCCGTTGAGCCTGTTATTGCCCGCCAACTCGTTTTCCACGATGCCGAACACCCGAGCCGCCTTCTCTTGCCCGTCATCAAAGAGTAGTCCAAAGGGAAACTCGCAGAAGAACGGCCCTTATGCTATCCTTCTTCCATCATGAGAGTTGTCACACATTCCGCTTCTGAAACACAAGCCCTTGCCCGTTCGCTTGCGACGCAATTCGGTTCCTCTCCTATTTTTATCTTGAAGGGTGACCTCGGGGCGGGAAAAACCTGCTTCGTTCAAGGGCTCTGCACTGGTTTGGGGATTAATGCGTTCGTTTCTTCCCCGACTTTTGCCATCGCCAACGAATATCGCGTCCCAGGCAAACGCTTCTTGCATCTTGACCTCTATCGGCTCTCAGGCCCCGATGAACTCGATTCCATCGGCTGGGACGACTATCTCGATTCGGGCGATCCCATGGCAATCGAATGGCCGCAACGCGCGGGCGATCGAATCCCAGAATCTCGCGCCGTTTTTCTCACCATCACCATCGGCCCCTCCGAATTCGACCGAACCTTCGATATCGATTCTGCCGCCTTTCCCGTTCCCTCCATTCCATCGTCTTTGATCGAAGTCTGAAGAACATGACCGGTCCGTCACAACAACTGCTCTCCCTCAATCCGCATTCGCAAGAAGCCGTCGTTCTGCAACATGGACGCAATCTCTCTGTGCGAATGCCTTTCAATGGAGTGGATTCCGTTGTGAAGTGCTTTCCTTCCCCCTCCGCGATCTCCCGGTTTGGCGCCCGGTTGCTCCACGCCCATTCCAAACCGCAACGGGCTTTCGAGGCCGCCGCATTCCTCCACTCCCGCGTTCCCGGCTCCACACCGGAACCTCTGGCCTGGTGTGTAGCCCCCGATGGCAGCGGACGCTTCGTCTCACGTTATGTCGACGGAATGAAATCCTTGACCGCGACTTTGGTTGAGCTCTACAACCATTCCGGTCCCGGTCCGGTTATCATGGATCTTCTCGAACGCGTTGCCGCGATCTGCCGGAAAATGCATGACGCCGGATTTTTCCATGGCGATCTCGGTAATCAAAATATCATGATTGCCGACGACGGACGCATTCTCATCATCGATCTGAACCGCTGCAAACTCTTTCCGGAGGGCGGTGTTCCGCTGCGCTTGCGGGCACGCGATCTTTCCCGCATCGCCCTCCCGTCCGATTTCCTCCGCTGCTTTTTCGAAATGTACTGGCAGGCGCCCCCGCCTCCCGGATTTCTCAAGGCGGAACGCCGTTTTCGCGTCCACTTCGCCTTCCACTCCGCAACACGCCGCATTCGACACCCATTCCGGCCGCGCCGCAAATCGCCCGAGCCGGAGTATCCGTCCCCAAACAATCTTTGGATTTGGGATCCACGCTCCGAACAGGCGCTTGTGACGCTCCTTTCCCGTGATCGGCGCCGCTACCAATCTTTCTCGCGGATTACAATACCTCTGTTCGTCTTCCTCCGGCACGGTTTTCGCATTCTCTCGAATCTGCGCACCCTTCGCCGCCGTGAATTCGCTTCCGGAATATCCGCTTTTCCTTCTCGGGTCCGTGTCTCTGTCGCCGCCGATCCAGAGCGCTTCGGACAAGAACTCGTCCTTTTGGATGAGCTCCATTGCCCGAATGTCCATCTGCGCTTCTACGCCCACGAAGACCGGCATTCGACCGCATTCAAGATACGGGCCGTGCACATTCTCTGCAAACGCGGATTCAATGTCGCGATTTCTCTCGTGCAATGCCGGGACTCCATCCTTCATCCGGACGTCTGGCTTCGCCACTGTACCGACATCCTCGATGCTGTCCATGAACACGTCGCATGGGTGGAATACTTGCACGCCGTAAACCGCGTAAAATGGGGATTTTGGACCTATTGCGAACTCGCGACACTTCTCTCTTTCCTGCCCGGCTTCCGCAATCGTTACCCCGCAACTGCATTTCTCGTTCCGTCCGTCATCGATTTCGAATGGGATTACTTCGCGGGAGCAATCCATCAACTTCCCAAAAGCATCTCCCATTCACCGCTTTCCGGTGCTTCCGCAGAACTGTATGTCGATCGCCGTGGGGCCCCCGAATCCTTCCAAGGTCGCTTCGATGCTGTCGGCAAACTGCGTCTTTTCCGTGCAATTCTAGGAACCACTCCCGCTATCGCCGATCGCCTTGTCGTAACCGAGTTCAACTGGCCGCTCGAAAATACGGGCGTCTGGTCTCCTGTCGGGGCTCCCTACACGTCTCCCGGTCCGCGTTTGAACGATCCTTCCGTTTCCGCCGCTGACAGTGCCGCTTATCTCATTCGCTATCTTCTGCTCGGCATCGCTTCCGGTATGGCGGACGAAATGGTCTACTGGTCTCTCGTCGCTCACGGCTTCGGTCTCGTAGATCCCGGAACCGTCCCTTCCTCCCCATGGAAAAAACGGCCCGGTTTCTTCGCGCTTGCCTGTTTCTTCCGCATTCTCGGTGACGCAGTCTTCGAGAAAGCAATTTCTTCTTCCGGTCCCCTGCGGGCACTTCTCTTCCGGGAACCGGACGGCACCCGTATCGCAATCGTTTGGCGAACCGATTCATCCCGCGAAATCGTCCCCACGCTGATTTTGCCGTTCGAACCAAAAGCCGCACTCGATCTTTTCGGCACGTCAATCGACTCTACTGCGCCCCTATCGGGCAATCCAATCTATTTCTTCGAGGCTCTTCCTTCCCATGTTCCCATTCCTGGCCATTGATTTCGAAACGACGGGAAGCGTTCCGGGATTCCGGAATGAACCTTGGCAACTGGGAGCCATCCTCATGCCGGAAAGCGGTGGATTGCCCGCCGCCCAAATGCTTGATTCCCTTTTGCGAATCAGCCCCGACCGGCCGTTCAACCGCTATACCCCCGGACGGCATGCACAACTCCGCCAGCAACTCGCTTGCGCACCAACACTCAGCGATCTTTGGCCTGTTCTCGCGCCTCACCTCGCCTCTCTTCCCGTTATCGCACACAATATCGGAACGGAACGCACCCAACTTCGTTCCGTCGCTCCCTTGCATACCAAAATCCTTTGGATCGATACGCTTGCCTTGGCTCGCTTGGCTTGGCCTTCTCTCCCCTCCTACGCGCTCGAAGAGCTAATCCCCGCACTAGGACTCCAACTGGGGCTCGAAACCATCCTCCCCGGCCGCGCTCCCCATGATGCGCTCTACGATGCGGCTGCATGCGCTCTTCTTTTCGAACATCTGCTTTTACGCCCCGCTTGGACGCATCTTTCCCCGCAAGATCTATCCGTCCTCTGCAGACGAAATCGAAAATGATCATCTATCCTCGCAAAGAACCGTTTTTCCACGGCGATATGGACAGATCCGTCCTTGCCCAAAAAAACTGAAACACGAAACTTGGAAACACGCTTATCCCGAAAAAAGCCGGGGGTCGCGTTCAGAAGTAAACTTGGATTCCAGAAGTAAATCCGAAGTTTGA
>JBJEVW010000286.1:0-8645 GCA_051884735.1 Kiritimatiellia bacterium
TTTGCGAGACGGAGGAATATAATTGAGCCTTTGTTTGCAAGGAGTTGATTCCTTTTCCGGGAAAATTCACCCCGAAAAACCGGGATAAGGGAGGAGTCCCGACCAGGGGCGATGCTTTCACCGCTTGGTCAACTGATCGTCAGCAGAAAATCTACATGCGTCGGTCCTGCGCCTTCAGATTCGCCAGAATGTCGTGCAGCGCCGAATAGGAGTTGATGAAATCGTACTGGACGCGGTCGGCGGAGATGGCCTTGAAGTGCTTGCGTGCGCATTTGATCTTTGCAGCCTCGACCTTATCGAGCCCGAATTCGTTGAGCGTGCCCTTCGTTTCGGCAACGAAGTAGATGTGCTTGTTGCCGTTGTGCTCGAACGCGATCGCCCAGTCCGGATTGTATTTCCCCACCGGCGTGTCGATGTAGAAGCCACGCGGCAGCTTCGTGTAGACGACCACCTCACCCGAGGCCTCTAGATCCTTGCAGAAGCCGACTTCGACTTCCGAATCGAGCACGAAGAGATCGTACACCCCCTTGGCGGTGTCCTTGACCTGACGCGTCCCCGGATAGGCCGTGAGCAGATTCTCCGAGAAGATCGTCTCCTCGAATCGCCCCTCGATCTTGTTGTAGGTGATGTCTTCGACGATGACGTTCGCCATCTGTTCGCCGATGAGCGAGGCCGCCCGCCGGATGAACGCCTCGGGATTGCGCCGGAACTGCGCGAACACGTCGGGCTGCACCTTCGAGAGAATGGTCGCGACGTCCGATCGCGTCAAGCCCGTCTCTTCGGCGATTTCGCCGATGAGATCGCACCGGTAGGAATCCGGCAGGACGAGCTCCGCGCGCGTCGTCGTCTTCGCCGTCTTTTCCATCGCCGTGCCCGACTCGAGCGTCTCCTTCGAGACCGAATCGACGGCGAGCGCACCGCCCGTGACGGCGTACTCGATCGCCGGCACGTGCAGGTTGCGGTTGAGCGAATCGACGGATTTGCGGATCAGATCTTCCGGATCGAAGGTGACCGTGTAGGCGCTCTTCGCGTTGATCTGCGCCCACAGGGCCTTGAACGCCGCCGAATCGAACTGCTTGCGATTGAGCGCCTGGCGGCGCGCGCCGAGGGCATTGGCCGGATTGAGCGCGCGCGGATCGAAGACCTGCTCCAGGATTGCCACGACGCTCTCCGTCCGGATGTCGGGCCCTTCGCCCGCCGCGCCCAGCGTCACCGCGCCCGCCGCCTTGTCCGCCTCGTATTTCGCCGTCAGCTGGCCGTTCATGTCGATGTAGCCGCTGGCGATCAGGCAGAAATTGAGCTGCGCCGCCAACTGCGGCGAAACGACGCCCGTCGTTCCGTCCCGGCGCGCATAGTCGCGCCCTTCGAAGAGCGCCGCGTCGATCCGTGCCGGACGCTCCCCGAGGTCGGCCGCCAGTTCGCTCTGCAGGCCGCGCGCGAACTTCTCGTAGCTCTCGCTCGTCACGACCGTCAGTACGTTGATGTCGTAAATACCCGCGCCGAGCACGCTCTGGTCCTGCCGTTCGCCGAATTTATCCACGCACAGCCGCAGCCCACGCCCGATCTCCTGCCGCTTGCGGATGTCCGCGCCGGACGTCTTGAGCGTGCAGATCTGGAAGACGTTCGGGTTGTCCCATCCTTCGCGCAGCGCCGAGTGCGAGAAGAGGAAGCGGACGCGTCCGCCCTCGGGATCGTCAAAGGACAACAACTTCTCCTTTCCCTTCATGATCAGCTCGAACGCGTCGGCGTCGTTTGAGGTCGGATCCGCCACCGCCCGCCGTCCCCGCCCCTCCAGCTTCGGATCGACGAGGCGGTTCTGCCGGTCAATCGAGAAGTAGCCCGCATGCGCCCCCTCGGCGCCCTGCCGCGCGAGCCACGCCGCGTATCCGGGATTCAGGTCGAGCCGCTCCGTCAGATATTCCTGCCGCGCGCTCTCGTATTCCTCCTCGAACATCCGCGCATAAAGCCCGCCCACGGCCCGGTCGCCCTGGTATTCGCGGTACTTGCGCACCTCGTCGATGAAGAAGAGCGAGAGGCACTTGATGCCCTTGGCGAACAGCGTCTCCTCGTGCGCCAGGTGCGTACGGATCGTCTCGCGGATCTGAAGGCGGCGCAGCATCTCCTCGTTGCCGCCGCCCACCATTTCACCGAGCCCAAGCCCGATCCCGTTCTGGAATTCGACCCGTCCCGTCGTCGCGTCGATGTCCGTGACGACGTACCCGTGCCGGTACTCGGCCAGTCCTCCGCTCTGCTCTCGGACGTCGAACCCCACGGACGCGACGGACGTCTTCTGCCGCACCCCGCCCGGCGCCGCGCAGTCGTAGCGCAGGACGGCTTCGGGATTCCGCCCCGGCGCCGTGCGGATCTCCTCCAAGAAGAGAAAGCCGTCCGTGCCCTGCGTTCCCGTCTGCACGATGCCCTTGACCGCGATCTTCTTGACGAGCTTCTGGCGGAATGCGTCGACCGCGTCGAGCCGGTAGACGAGATTGTACCGGTTGCGGTGCGTCGCGGAATACCGCAGCGTGAAGAGCGGCTTGAAGAGCTTCAGCGCGGCCGCCGTCGCCGGTCCCTCGACGGACTGCGGTTCGTCGATGACGACGATCGGATTCATTGCGGCGATGACGTCGATTGGGCGGCGCCCGCCCATCGAATCCTGCCGCGTGAAAATGATGCGCGCCGCCTTGTCGCCCGAACGCCCCGCGATGTTCTTGTCGGCGTTGAAGCTGCTCGCAAACGCCTGCGCATTGATGATCATCACGTGAATGCCGGAATCCCTCGCAAACGCATCCAGCTCGCCGAGGCGGTCTGAATTGTAGACGAAGAAGTTGATTCTCCGGTGGTAGTCGAGCATAAAGTGCTCTTCGAGATCCCGGAAGCTCTTGTACACGCCCTCGCGGATCGCGATCGACGGCACGACGATCATGTACTTCATCCAGCCGTACTTGCGGTACAGTTCGTGGATCGTCTTGATGTACGTGTAGGTCTTGCCGACGCCCGTCTCCATTTCCACGGAAAGATTGACGCCCTCGCCTTCGAGCTTCCCGGACGGCTTGATCCAGTTCTCCTTCTGGACCTTCCGGATCTGCTCCAGGATATGCGCGCGCACTTCCGGCTGGATCGGCGCGTTCTTCCATCCGTCCGCATCGAAGTTCGCGAACATGCCCTGCGCGGGATTCTGCGCGTCGCCGCCGACATCCCGCAGATACTTCGCCTGCCCGGCGAGAATCTGCTGTCCCTCGAAGACCGCGCAGACCGCCCGCGCGGCGTCCTCCTGAAACGGCTGGTGTTTGAACTTAAGTTTCATACGTCTCCATCAGCAAAAGCCATTCGGCCAGCGGCAGCACCTCCACCGTACCCCCGCCGGATAGCGCAATCGTCTCCGATTCATCCCGCGTGACCACGAACATGCGCTTCAATCCATATTGCCCGGACAGTTTCTCAAGCGCCTTGAGCTCGCGTACGCGTGTACCGGGCTCGCGCATCGACCAGCACGCCTGTACGGCCAGCGCGTGCTCCGGCACGAGAAAATCGACTTCCACGTTCTGCCGGTAGAACGCCACCCCTTCGCCGTACCTGCGGCGAAGCGCGACGGCGCAGGCGTTTTCCAGCAGCGCGCTCCCGGGATCCGTCAGAAAAATGTTCAGCAGCCCATTGTCGATGAAATAGTGTTTCTTGACCGGTTCGCGTTCGGCGAATTTCGCCGCGTGATTCGGAATCGAGAAAACAAAGCACGACTCGCGCATACAGCGCACGTAATCCCGGACGCTGGACGTCGTCGTCGAAGAGCCCGCCGCCTTGACCAGATTCGCGATCCGGTTGTAGGCCGCCGGCTGGCCGACGCTCTCGGCGAGCTTTTGCACGGAAAGTCTCAACGCCTCCTCGTTCTTGATGCCGTTGCGAACGACCATGTCACTGAAGAAGATCCGCCCGTACAGACCATTGAGCCACGCGCGCTTGTTCTGATACGCGAGAACTTCCGGAAATCCGCCGAAGCGCAAATAGCTCTCGACATGCCGCCGGACGAGATCCGCAGCGCGCCCGTACTTCCAGTTCTTCCCGACCTTGACACCGCACGCGCGCAGATATTCCCCGAACGAGTACGGCATGACCTCCATCGTCAGATAGCGCTCGCCCAGCGTCGTCGCGATTTCCCGGCTCAGCATCTTCGCATTCGATCCGGTGATGAACACGAGATACTTCTCGTTCGCGAGACGCCGTGCGAAGCGCTCCCATCCGGAGACGTTCTGAATCTCGTCGAAAAACAGAATCGGCGTCCGGTCGAAAATCGCGTGATACGCCGTGAGAATATCCCCCAGCGACTCCGCCTTCATGCCGATCAATCGCTCATCGTCAAAGTTGATGTAGCAGACCTCCTCGATCGAATGCCCGGCAGCGAGCAGTTCGCGCGCGCGCTGATAGAGCAGGTAAGACTTCCCCGCATGACGCACGCCGACCATTACATACTTGCCTTTCGGCTCGAAAACGATGTCGCGATGCTGCAATTCGACCGTTTCCAGGAATTGCTGATATTCGACAATGACCTTCTTCAGCGTCTCTTGCGTGATCATCGAAAAAAAAAAAACACTCCTTTTATTTACTGACAGCGAATGAATTGTATCATATTTATATACCGGCAGTAAATAAAACCGAAAAATCCTATAACACCTTCACCTTCGTGTGCGGGCTGAGCGTCTTGAAGATTTCGCCCACGTTGATCTTGCCGGCCGAGTTCGTGAAGCTCAAGTCGCGGAAGATCGCAAAGCCGGGCGCCCGGGCGGCGATCGCCCGCACCACGGTGTCGGTCACGTTCATGTCGAAGCACGCGAGAATGTGTCCATCGTCGACATCGTAGACCTCCGTCCCGAGATCGTCGCGCCGCTTTGTCGGCAAATCGATCGGGAGCCCCCACTCCAGCAGACAGCCGAAGAGCAGATCCAGCCCCGTCCGCCCCGTCTTCACGTTGTTGACCATCTCCAGCAAATGCCCCTGCCGGTAGTCGTCCGGACGGAAGAAAACATCCTCGAGATTCGCCGAATCGACCTTGAACACGCGAAAGCCGACGTCGAGCCGCTGCGTCGTCAACGGATGCTCCGCCTTAATCTTCTCCCCCGCCCGGCGAATGCGCTCCTTGCCAATCTCGCAAATGTTCTTGTAGCCCGCCTTCGCCGCCTCGCTACCCTCCGCGCACACCTCCGGCAACTGCACCATGATGAATTTGCGATTGCCTCCGTCTTCGGCGTTCAGCTGCATGACCGCATGGGCCGTCGTCGCGGAGCCGGAAAAGAAGTCGAGGATGATGGAATCTGAATCTGCACCCTGTTTCACCAGCAATTGAAGTAATGCGATTGGCTTTGGGAAATCAAAGAACTTTTTTCCGTCAAACAACTCTTTTAGTTTATTCGTTGCAGTTTCTGATTGATATTCTCCAATGAGAGTCCTTAATGGGGTTGTCACATTCGTCATTTCCGCCAAGAACCTCTTCTGGCGTGGGGTTCCTTCAGGGGTGTCTGGCCAAATAACCTTTCCTTCTTCGATCATACGCTGAAGGGACATCCTCGAAAAAGCCCAATTTTTCGTAAAACGGTTGCCTGTGTTCGGGTCGATAATTTCGAAATAGTTCGTTGACACAGTTGACTTCATATTATCGGCTTTCCAAGGTCCGCGAGGATCATTGTCTGGATTTGAGAATGTCGTCTCATCTCTATCCTCGCCTCGAAATCGAAATGTATTCTTAGCATATACGAGGACGTAGTCGTGATTTGTCACGAGCATGTTCGTTGTAGGAACCCCCTTTGCCGCAGTTTTAGTTTTCCAAATCAATATACCCTGAAATTGACATTCCCCGAACACCTCGTCGCAGAGCCGCCGCAGATTCGTCACCTCGTTGTCGTCTATCGAGATGAAAATGACGCCGTCGTCGCGCAGCAGATTCCGTGCGAGTTTCAGGCGCGGGTACATCATCGAGCACCAGTCGGAATGGAAGTAGCCGTTCGATTCGGTGTTTGGCCTGAAGCGTTCGCCGGTTTCCGCGTCGACCGTTCCTTCTTTGACGGCTTCGGCGGCCTTGGTGCCGCGGAAGTTGTCGTGGTAGATGAAGTCGTGGCCGGTGTTGCAGGGCGGGTCGATGTAGATCATCTTGACCTTGCCGCCGTAGGTGTTCTGGAGAAGCTTGAGCGCGTCGAGATTGTCGCCTTCGATGTAAATGTTCTGCGTCGTCTCCCAGTCCTTCGATTCGGCGAGGCAGGGACGGAGCGTCTTGGCGATCGGCGTCGAGACCTCGAACATTGCCGCGCGCTTTCCGGCCCAGGTGAACTGGTAGCGCTCGTCTCCAGCCGTCTCGCCGCCGAGAATCGTCTTGAGGGCCTCGAAGTCGATCTTGCCCTCGCAGACGACTTCGGGGAAGAGCGCCAGCAACTTTGCGACATTCTCCTTCGCAAAGTCCGGCGTGGAGCATTTGATGCGTTCGATTGTTTTCATACGTTCTTTCCTTTCTCTAACCACTAATCTCCAGTTGCTTGCGCAGTTCGTCGATTGGCGGTAGTGCGCGCTTGAGGTTCTCCGGCATCTCGTCCGCCGTCCTGTAGGTCGCCACGCCCAGCGGCTTGTTGTAGTCGCGGATGGCGTACTCGACATACGGCTTGTCGGCCGACTGGCAGAGGATGATACCCACGGAGGCGTTCTCGTGCGGCTTCTTCACCGTATCGTCCAACGCCTGGAGATACAGATTCAGTTGCCCAAGGTAGATGGGCTTGAACTCGCCTTTCTTGAGTTCCACGGCCACGAGCGCGTTGAGTTCGCGGTTGAAGAACAGGAGGTCGATGAAGTGTTCATGCCCCGCAGCCTCAACGCGGTACTGGTTGCCGATAAACGAAAAGTCCTTGCCGAACTCCGTGATGAACTGGCGGATGTTGGCGACGATGGACTTCTCGACCACGCGCTCGTCCACGTCCTCGCCGGACACCGCCTCGATGTCGTCAAGGTTCACGAAGTCCAGCAGATATTCATCGCGGAACATGGCGAGCGTCTTTCGCGCCAAGGTCGCGTCGGGGATTGTCGCCGCAAAGTTGCTCGGCATCGCCCCACGGTGGTGGAAGTCGTCTCGCTTGATGCTCTCGCGGAGCTGGCGCTTGCCCCAGCGGTTTCGGACCGACTCTCCAATGTAGAACAGGCGTTCTTCCAAGGTGCTTGTCCCTGACAGTATCTCCATGTGGTGCGAGAAACTGATCGAAAGAAATTCGGTTGCTGTAGTCTGAATGGTAGACTCGGGCTTTTTCAGCGTTGCCGGCGACAATGATAAACCAGAAGGCTCGACCCGTTCCAATTTGGCCGCCGCTGGCGGGCAAATTTCAGCGTCGATGGTGTCGGACTCCAATTTGGACGCCACTGGCGTCCAAATTACATCGGCTTGCCATATCTCGAAAAACTGGCGCATTTTCCGTATGCTTTTGCCGCTAAACCCGCGCAGACCCGGCATTTCCTTCTGGAGTTGGACGCTGATTGAGTCAATGACCCCCGTACCCCACTTTTCCGTCTTGGTCTTGTGCGAGACATACCGGCCAATGCCGAAGAAGAGGGAGAGCATTTCGGCATTCGCATTCGCCGACACGCGAGCCTGCGCACGGACAATTGCCGACTTGATTTCCTTTACGGCTGTAAAGACTTTTGGTGAAATTTCATTCATAGGTTTTCTCGTCCCTCACATTCTATCACCTTTACACTCGTCGTAGGCGAGAACTGGTCGAACGCCTGCTGGAGGTTGGTGCGGGCCGAATCGTCGGCAAATGCGTCGTCACGGAAGAACGCGACGGCAGGCTTCAGCTTCGCGATCCCGATGAAGAAGTCTGTCGTCATCTTTGCCGCAGGGTCGAGGCAGGCGACAAGCGCGTTGTCGGAGACAAAGAACACATTGTTTCCGCGTCGACCGCCCCCTCTTTGACGGCTTCGGCGGCCTTGGTGCCGCGGAAGTTGTCGTGGTAGATGAAGTCGTGGCCGGTGTTGCAGGGCGGGTCGATGTAGATCATCTTGACCTTGCCGCCGTAGGTGTTCTGGAGAAGCTTGAGCGCGTCGAGATTGTCGCCTTCGATGTAAATGTTCTGCGTCGTCTCCCAGTCCTTCGATTCGGCGAGGCAGGGACGGAGCGTCTTGGCGATCGGCGTCGAGACCTCGAACATTGCCGCGCGCTTTCCGGCCCAGGTGAACTGGTAGCGCTCGTCTCCAGCCGTCTCGCCGCCGAGAATCGTCTTGAGGGCCTCGAAGTCGATCTTGCCCTCGCAGACGACTTCGGGGAAGAGTCGCTTGAGCGCGGCGATGTTGAGTGCCGTGCCGTCATTCGTCATCTGCGTAAACTTGTCCATATTCTATCCTTTCAGCCCTTGAATATCTTTTTAGATTATACGTAAATTGACGACAAAGGCAACGCCGGCAGCGAGCCGCCACGGGGGCGGGAGTCCCGAGTGGCGAGTCGCCACGGCCGATGGCGAGGGATGCGGGATGGAGCGCGGGTAATTGTCGAAAGCACCCTTATCCCGGTTTTTCGGGATGAATGCTCCAGGAACCGGGGCAACGCCTTGCAAACAGTGGCGCGGTGCGCGTGCTCCGGGGCGGCATGGCCGGTAGGGCGCGATGTCCCCATCGCGCCGCAGGGT
>JBJEVW010000287.1:0-2094 GCA_051884735.1 Kiritimatiellia bacterium
ACATTCCCTATTTGGACAGTTTCAACCGGGAAAAAGGCACGCATTTGGTCAATGCCGGCGGCATCCACTACGAACCGTTCGGCATTTATCCGGGAAAGAAAGCCACCTTGGCCGATATCGCGGACGGGGATGTTGTCGCAGTTCCGAATGACACCACCAACGAAGCCCGGGCGCTTCTGTTGCTGCAGGACAACGGATTGTTGAAACTGACACCGGACGCAGGGTTGACCGCAACCATCAAAGACATTGTCGACAATCCGCACCATTTGGTCTTCCAGGAGTTGGCGGCGGAGCAGGTTGCCCGAGTCAAGGATGAAGTCGCGTTTGTCGTTCTAAACGGGAACTATGCGCTTCAGGCCGGTTTTTCCGTCGGGAAAGATTCCATTGCCCATGAACTTTCCGATTCCAAAGCGGCAAAGACCTACGTCAATATCATTGCCGTGAAAGCGGGACATGAAAACGACGCAAAAATCAAGGCTTTGGTTGAGGTTTTGAAATCGGACGCCATCAAGTCGTATATCCAGAAGACCTATGACGGCTCTGTGATTCCGTTTGAGGACTAATGTTTGCGGCGCTTTTCGCCGTGGTTTCTTTCGGGGCAATCCAGTCGATCCGCCGCATGATCGAACATGCGGTGGATTTGCGGCAAGACAAAACGGGCGACGAAGCAGGGATACATGGCGGCAGCGCAAACTGAAATCGCGCCCAGGCATGCATGAAGCGAATGCGAACGGCAGGAAGGGGGCGGCGAAAACAAGAAAGGAGAAATCATTTTCGATGGATATTCATGAATTGGAGGCGAGCATTCTCGCCGGCGGGGAATTGACCCCGGAAGATGTGTTGGCGGTTTTCGAATCGACCGCGCAGGAAGAGTTGTGGGAATGTGCCCACCGCATAACCGGGCACTTCAAGCCGAAGGCATTCGATTTCTGTGCCATCGTCAACGCCCGTTGCGGCAGTTGCAGCGAAAATTGCAAGTGGTGCGCGCAGTCGGCCCATTGGCGGACGAAGTGCGATGCGCACGGATGGATTGGCAGCGAGGCGGTCGTCAAGGCGGCCGAAGCTGCAGAGGTGAACGGAGTGTATCGGTTTGGCATTGTAACGTCAGGTCGCGGGCAGACGCCCGCCCAGCTCGAAGAGGTCTGCGAGGCGGTACGCGCCATCCGCGAACGGACGAAGATCCACCGCTGCGCCTCGCTTGGACTGGTCGATGAAGAAGGGCTCCGCAAGCTCAAGGCGGCGGGGCTTGAGCGCATTCACTGCAATCTCGAGACCGCGCCGTCGCGGTTTGGCGCGCTGTGCACTACCCACACAGCCGAAGATAAGATCAAGACGCTCAAGGCGGCCAAGGCGATGGGCTTCGAAATCTGTTCGGGCGGCATCATCGGCATGGGCGAAAGCAAAGCCGAGCTGGTGGAATTTGCCTTTGCGCTCAGGGAAATTGCACCGGATTCGATCCCGCTCAACATTCTCGATCCGATCGAGGGCACGCCGTTGGGCGGAAGCCGTTTTCTGGAACTGCCGAAGATTCTCGATGCCATTGCCATCGTGCGGTTCGTCAATCCGCAAACGCCGATTCGTTTTGCGGGCGGGCGGCGTCGGCTTTCCGACGCGGATGCAACCAAAGCGATTTACGTTGGCGTCAATGCGGGCATTCAAGGACCGTTGCTCACGACACCCGGCTCCGACTATGATGACGATCGCCATCTAGCCGCCGAAGCGGGCTACGCCACGCGGCCGGCCGGGAAGTAGGTCTGGCGGGTGGCGAGCCGGGAGTTCCGGCCGCCAGATTGTGCCCTGCCGCAACGGGGCACGCGAGGCGGGCGTGTTTTCGTTGTGGCGGAAGAGACTTGTTTGCGTCACCCTTATCCCGGTTTTCGGGGTGAATTTTCCCGGAAGCAAGGATGAATGTTGTTGATTTCTTGTTTCTCGAGGGGCATGATGATAGACTTGCCGAAGATGAAACGAGGCTTCTCGATCCTTTTTGTTGCGGCAATCGCTTTTTGGGCGGGTATCGCTTGGCCTTCGCCGACCCGGACGCCGCTTTCGCCATCGGACATGACCGCAGCGCTGGAACAGAAGATCGTTTCCGGA
>JBJEVW010000288.1:0-2092 GCA_051884735.1 Kiritimatiellia bacterium
GCCAATGCCTTATCGATGAGCTTCGTCATATCCTCCGTTGTCTTAAGATGGTAAACGGCTCCATGCCCTCGGAAGTCGGGACGGCTGATCATGTGATACTCCTCCATGATGCGGTTGAACTCCTCGTTTGAAATCGTCCAACACCCGGGCTTGAGTCCAGGCAACGCCCAGGAAATGAGTTTCGGCGCCGGATTGGTTGCAATCGACCGAATGTACTTGCATACGCCGCCGATTTCTTGCTTTGCCTGCTCGTAATCCGTTACCTTGTCGTGATGCATCGTGTGATTTCCGAGAACAACGCCTTTGTCGTTCGCATGTTCTTTCCAAACCTGCTCGTATGCCTTGTATTCGCCTTTCTCGGGAACGATATAGTAGGTCGCGGAAAGACCTCGCTTGGCAAGTTCCGGCATTGCCACTTGGTGCGCGCTCGGCCAACCATCGTCAAACATCAAGAGAAAACACGCCTTTGCGCCGTTTTCCCACTTCATCACCTGGGTGTCGCCAACCGCCGCCATCGTAACCGAAGCCACAAAAGCCAACCCCGCCATCAGCATTGTTTTCATGTCGCTACCGTCTTTCCTGATTTTTGTTTTATCGCACGTCCATCCGCTCGCAACTCCCCGCATCGTACACAACCGCCGGCGTAACATTTGGCGAGGGCCGATAATCGCTGCCGTATACTTTTACGTCCCGGACATTGGAAAAAAACAGCTGGGCACGATACGGAAGATTCTGTTTGCGCGCATCGGGATCTTCATAGATATTGTCGAGGAAGGTAACGCTCTGGGCACTTGTGATATACGCGGAAACCCCGCAGGAATTTCGAAATGTATTGCCTTCGAACAGAAGATCGCGAATGATTGGATAGTCCGTCGTGTCATCCGATGGATCGCGCTTGAGATAGATGCCTGCATAGATGGTGCGCTCGCGGTGAAGCGCATTCGATCCGGATGGATTCTGGTTTTCGAAGACATTGCCGCGGATGACGACATTGGAAACGCCGTAACCTTCACTCCAGGCATTGAGCGTGTAACCTGTCTCGATCTTGATGGCTCCCATCTCTTGATGTCGAAAGACATTGTTTTCAATCGTCACATCACGGGCCAGAATCAGCAGTCCGCGCGCCCGATTGTCATGGAAGAAGCAGTTGCGGACGATGATGTTGTGCGTATCGAACGTTCGGTCGAACAGCACAAATCCATCCTCCTTCTCCTCCGGAATCTTCTCCTCGAACGTAATGTCGAAAATGCCGCGCCCCGCATCCACGGCCTTGGTTCCGGCAACCGTTCCCGTGAATCCGGTCGGCGAATAATCCCCGTGGCGCAACTCGACTTTTGTTCCTTTCCGGAGAAAGCCGTAAGCCGGAGCATTCTGCGTACGGACCGTCTTCGGTCCATGCGCACGCGCGAATCCCGAACAGTCGTGCATGTTGAAAATATCATCGCCGCCGAGCGAAAATTCACAGTGTTCCAGCTTGATGTATCCCCTACTCTGGGAAACATGAAGGTGATCCGCCGTGCAGGTGATCACACGACGCCGATCATCCTTGGGCGGGACGATGTTGACCTGCTTGAAAAGGGTGTGGTGCTGCGTGCCGTATATTAAAAAGGCATGCCCCGGCGTCGAAAGAATGTTCACATTCTCCAAACGCAAATGTTCGTTGGACTCCATCAAAATGCCATTCATTTGGTAGTAGTAATGCTGAAGACGATAAAGCTCGCCGACCTTGAGCCCATTCGCATCAGACGTAACCCGCGCGACATTCGGTGCAATCCATTCACCCGTAAACGGCGTACGCTTTCCCCAAAAACGGCCAATTCCTTTTGTGGACATACCCTCGACACCAACGGAACGCGTGACAGGATCAAATGGCGACAGTACGAGAAAGGATGTCCTTTTGTCCGGAAAATCGTCATACTCCGTGAACAGCAAATCAATCGTTCCCTTCCCGATGGACTTGATTTCGACAACGCTCGCAAGCGGCGATTTCTCCCAATCCCAATCAACGGAAAAATTCATGAGCCGCATGCGCACGCATCGTTTCAGATGAAGGAAGGGCCCTTCCCGGCGGCTGGAAAGAAAGCGTGCTCCT
>JBJEVW010000289.1:0-8562 GCA_051884735.1 Kiritimatiellia bacterium
CGACCATGGGTCATCATGGCACAGAATTAGTCGCATTTACTTTGGGAAGTCACCCCATCCAGAGCCTACGCATTTGCGTAATATGCGAAAGCAAACGCACCTGATTTGGTGCGTTTGCTTCTGCATGCGACCTTTCTTTTTCCGGGATAACGATGGCAGTCTCGGGCATTCCTCGCAAAGTTCAAATTGTAATACGCTTGGGAGAGAGTATGCTCAAGAATGGTCTCATTGATCCTGTCCGAGCCATCCGGCCCTCTTTTCCGCCCCTTCGGCGCGATGCCCGTCTGGGCCATGTGCATAGCATGGCATTCATGCTTTCGAGGCTCTCCATTGCCCCGTGCAAGAGGACCTCAACCGATTTCCGGAAGATTTCTTTTTTTCATGACACAGAGCCATAGGCAAACTCCGTTCCAAACAGAATAGAAGAGCGACGGGGTGCCCTAAATCGTTGCCCCGTCACTCATATTTTTAGAGCATAATCAAAACTTGAACATGCGTGAACCTGTCAATCAAATGGTTGCTTGGTTTTGGTAATATTCGACAACTTGTGCAATACATTCCACGAAATCCTTACACGTAATCTTGATTCTAGGCAGGTAGGACGGGTGATAAGTCCATACGACAATAGACTTGCGACTCTATTTCTCAATCAAATAAACGGCAACCTTGAGTTTTCCCTGCGTCTTATCGGCAATCTTTTCATAACGCAAATCTCTAAAGTATTTCTCCTCTTCCCCGGTCCAAGACGTGATTATAGAGACCATTGGAAAGAAAGCATCCTGCACTAAATCGTATCGGTCAAGGAATTTTTCGGATGATTCTTTGATCTTCCAATACTTGTCCTGATCAATGTCCTCCCAGCATTTCTGTTTCTTTAGAGTGTCAGGCAATTCAATTGAATTCAAATTCCCATATCCGATTTCTTCGAGCAGACGCTTTTCGTCTGGCGTCAAACGACTCATATCCGGAATTCGCCCAAGTCTCAGACGAAGGTGCATCATATTGACAACATACCAAAAAGAGCCCACATAACCATTCCACGCAGTCATTCGCTTTTCCGTTGTCAATGCAGTGCAATTCTTACGCAGATAACCTGCAAAATCATTGGCATCGTATTTCTCAAAGAAATCGCTAAATCCACTCCCGCCACCAAGATCCCACCCGTAAGTGTCGCGGCCAATATAAAAATAGCGAGGCAACTTCTCACTCTCACCATAGCGGGAGTAAACATACGGCAGCATCGGGCTCCACGGCAAGACTTTATCAGCTGCTCGACACGCTTTCACTTCATCGCCGAAACGCTGTAGCGCTTGCCGAATATTCAGATCTGTATTTAGATTGTTCATCACATTCATTTTTTTGAGGGTTTATGTTACTGTCATCAAAACAGCAATCTCCGTGCCAACAACGATGAGGCCGGGAAACGATAGGTTTCACGGCCTTTCAGCCATCAACAATTTTATCGAGAAGTCAAAATTTGAACAATCACACCACAGGATCGGGACAATGGTCGCGGCGGCCGGGGAGCGATGCAGAGGGATCACGGGGAGACAGCAGATGAAGCGGCAGGGCCGGTCTGGCGGATACCTTGTTTTGTTTCCTTTTCAATTTTCTTCAGATCCCCCTTTGTCAGTTCGATTTGCTTGAACCGGGGGTTGATGTAGTAGATCGTCACCGCCGGAAACAAACCGGCGAAATCGTCATTGCCGCATTGCATCACACCGCTCTTGTCAAAAGAGAAAACCTGATAAACCCAATGGTTGTGCTTGCTCTTTTCAAATTCGCCGAAAAGGGCAGAATGGCGGAAATAAGTCTTTCCCGCAAAATACGACAAATCATCCTTCGAGACGCCGTAGCCTTCAACAACCGTATCCGCCCATCCGTCCGTACCGACCGACACTCTAAAATGCACATGATATCCAGTGGCCGCCAATCCGCATCCCATCCATGGAATCAGATATACGTCATCCTTTCTTCCATCGCCATTCAGATCCAACGAATATCCCGTGCAATAGTTCAGAAAACCGGCGTCCCATGATTCGTCTCCAGCCTTTACGGAGGAAACGAATTCGTTCACGCGCGCAAGCGGCAGCACTTCGGCTTTTGCCGGCACGCCCGGAAAAACGGGGGCCCAGGGCTCCATCCATGCTTTTGCCGTAAAAGGCAGAAGAAGCGGAAGCAAGATGGCAATGAATGCCTTCTTGCCGTCCGGCAACCGATTTTGCTTGTTTTTCATTCTTTTCATGGTTTGTTTGACTTTCTTCGTTTGTTGTTTCTGTCGTTTGTTCAATTATTCCCGGGGCAAAGGCGTTTTCGAGCCGCTTGGCCATCCCGGTCTCTCAACCTTTCACCTTTCGCGCTGAATTTGAAGAGAGTTCTCCCGCCTGCTGCCCAATTCCGCAGATGGCAGTTTCGTAAACACATCGATTGGCGAGGATGATGGTCATGGTCAAAGATTGTTTAACATATGTACGAAGCCATAAATTGCATATCTCTTACCTGAATAAGCCGCCCACATTTTGTCACCATACGAAAAATGCCACCATTCAAGAGGATAGTTGACAAAACCAGCCCTATGCATGGCCTTGCACAGAACTTTCCGATTATCCTTCTGCTCGTTTGTCAGAAAATTGCCATCACCCGCTTTTGAAAAATCGAGATACGCACCGCCCATATCTACCTCCTTTCCGTTTGCAAGAAGCATCACATCTACCGCGCCTCCGGTGGCATGGCCACTTCGCCCGGCTACCGCCCTTGTGATTTGCGTTTCCGAAACACCCTGACGAATTGCCTTCGAGCGAAGGGTTCTTTGTTCAGCTTCGCCGCGCCATCCCGATTTGAGAACGATAGAGAATCCTGATGGAAGCATTCTTTCGGCAACAACAAGTCGCGATGCAATTCCTGAACGAACGAACATCCCTCGAAATTTCAACAACTTCTCGCTGCATTCTCGCACTTCAATGGTGTTTATCCAAATTGCCGGTAGCACTCTTCTAATTCCAAGCCTCACAAGCCAAAGGTTGATGTATTCTCGCAAAGTGGCCTTTGGAAGAATTCTCCGAAAAAAGCTCAATGTCTTTATTTTCATCATCACATATTACGCAAAGCAATCGCCGTGCCAACAACGAAGAGGCCGTGAAAACGATAGGTTTCACGGCCTTTCAGCCATCAAAAATTTTATCGGGCGGTCAGAATTTGAACAATCACACCACAGGATCGGAACAATGGTCGCGGCGGCCGCAATTGCGGCAGAAGGCCCCTCTCCAGACGGAATCGAACTGCTCGACGAGGGGATTGACGAGTACTGGATTGTCGGTCAGGACGCCGTTCTCGAAGTTGCGCTTGCGCTCGGACTTTGCCCCCATCCCGCGCCGGTAAGGTTTGCGCTACCGAAATACGCCTTGATCCCATCTACGATGATGCACTTAAAATGGACACGCGGACAAAGCACCCGTTCCATCGCCGTCCAAAGCGTCGGATAGCGGTCGAAATCATCCCGCCAGTTCGGGCCTGGGTCTTTCGCATGGATGAGCCGAACCTCGATCCCGCGCTTCACCATCCCGTCCAGCACCTCCAAAAACGGCACCATATTCCGCCCTCCGGAATCGACATACATATCCTTGATGTCCGCTGTCGCAATCCACAGCCGCTCCCTCACCTGCGGCACAAGAGCGCAGATGACTGACTTGTAGATTTCGCGGTTGGAGATGAAGGCGGTCATGGATTATCTTTCAGCGCGTTCTCTACTACCGCCCGAATATCTTTTATCGCGTCGTGCATCTCCGTAAAATATTTTTCCTTTTTCCCCTCGTCTGCATATATCTCCGCAAAAAATGTACCATCCCAATTAGGACATCCCATGCAATCTCCTATGTAGCGCCACATTGGCCATTTGTCGGTAGACTCCCATTTCGAATTCGTTTTCTTTACCTCATGAACAATCTTCTCCCTAACTCTGGGGGACTCTTCCAGCCACTTATTGTCATCAATGCAAATTCCAATAAAAGGGTTGGATAAACCGGTATTTTCAAAACCTACAAAAACGCTTATCTCATTGTCTTTTTGGGTCTTGATCAATATATAATGTCCTTGGATATTATGCGCCGAATCAAAAGCGCCTGTTGTTTTATCATAATAACGAAACTTTTGGCAAAATTCCGAAAACAATTCTTCCGCTTTTCTATCCCGAGCACGGCAATACGCCTCATAAATCATCTGAGCGGCTTCAAGACCGGCAGGGTTGCGAATCAATTGTTCCGTTACTTTATTCTTCATTATTTGACCTCCATTGATTATGTCTTCTATATGATTTTGATATTGTCTTAGTGTCTCCCGAACAAATGGCTTGTCACATGCAAGCCTTCGACATTCTTTCAGCCATGATATGATATCATTGTTAGTCGGTGCGTCTTTATTCCAGTACGCCAGTCGCATATAATCACAATCTTTCTCAATCGTCTGTGATTCATGACCATCTACCGTCAAAAAAATTAACCATGTAGTAAATCCTTCTCCTTGCTTCTGCTTCAACCATTTTTGATACCGAGACAACTGTTCTGGCTGTTCGCCAGCGAATATCTTATTCTCAATAATGCAAGCAGCCTTTTTGGCACTATTTTCAATATAAATATCGAATCGTCCAAGGGATATGTCGACTATCTTTGCGTACTTTTCAGTCTTTACAATAGTCTCACAATCGAACTTTGAAACATCATCAATAGGCAGCAACATTCTTAAAAACAACTTCAAAAAACTTCCGTCTGACTGCCCATGCATTCCTTTTGGATTTAAAAATTCTGCAAGGATTCTCGAGTGCATCACTTCATAATGATCTACTTGACAAAGCGAGAAAACGTTAAACCGCTCTCCGCGTTCATCGTGTGAGATTTTTGTTTCCCTCTCCAGATTAATTATACGGGTCACGCTATCCAAAAGTTCTTTTATTGCATCCATTGTGATTCCTCCTAATCAGTTATTGAACGACCCTTTCATACCACTTCTTGTCCCGCTCCGAGAAGCAGCAGAAGATGACTTCCATCTCCTCTACGTTCACTGTGCTCTCTGCGGGAGATAGAAACTCCCCCACCTCTCTCACTGCTATCTTTGCCGCGTCCCCGACGGGATACCCGTACACGCCAGTTGAGATACAGGGGAAGACGATGGACTTGCAGCCGTTCTCCGCCGCAAGTGCGAGTGAATTACGATAGCAAGCAGCGAGTTTCTCCGATTCACCATGCTGCCCGTCGCGATAGACTGGACCGACGGTATGGATGACGAACTTCGCAGGCAGCTTGAACCCCGACGTAATCCGCGCCTCGCCCGTCGGGCACCTCACGCCCAACATCACCTGGTTCGCCGCGTTGACAATGGCGTCCACCGCCAATGTCGTGATGTCGCCTTGAATTACCTTGATCATTTTACATTACCCATGTTTTTGTTTCCCGCAGAGACGCAGAGTCGCAGAGTGTGGCCCGCCCCGCATCTCTTTGTTTCTGTGCCTCTGTGGAAAATTTCTTTCCGCAGAAATGGGTTGGTGAATCTTTCAAATTATGGCTGTTTATCACACGAACGATTCCGTCTTTCATCAAAGCCATGCCAAAATTAACAACCAGGCCTATTTCCAAACCAGAGAGGACAAGGTATGTCCGCAATTGCTTGGCAAAAACGGAGTTCATCGTAGCTGTAGATTTCAATTCAACAACAACTTCGCCATCTACAAGCAAATCAAGCCTAAACGCATCTTCAAACGCCTCGTCTTCATACGTAAAGCCAATGGCTTTCTGGCATTCCACGGCATGCCCGCGCTTCTTCAACTCTATCGCCAGCATTCTCTCGTAAACTGACTCAAGCATCCCAGGCCCAAACATCTTATGAATCTTCATCGCCGAGTCAATTATGTCGCCAGTTATCTGTCTCACTTCATCTTCACTCATATCTTCCTCCTCTCTGCGCCTCTGCGTCTCTGCGGGAAACAAAACTCACTTCAAAAACGTCATGACGAGATTGACCATCAGGTCTTTCTCCTGCGGCTTGGACTCGGCGATCATCACCGTCAGTGCGACGAGCGTATGGTCGGCAATGCGCTTCGTGCCGTCCTTGCGGAGAAGTAGTTTGTTGCGCTTGAGGAAATAAAGGAACAATCCGGCGGCGATACGCTTGTTGCCGTCCGAGAAGCCGTGGTTCTTCGTAACGAGATACAGCAGATTCGCCGCCTTCTCCTGCGAAGACGGATAGAGATCCTTGCCGTCAAACGACTGATAGACCGCGCCAAGCGCAGACTTGAACAAACCATCCTTCTCGTTGCCAAATAGAGGCGAATCGGCGGCGAACTTCATTCCATCAATGAACTCGCGGCATTCCTCGTAGGTAATCTCGACGGAACGGCCCTTCGTCTTGGGCTTGTCGATAGTTTGGTGGTCGTATCCATCAAGAAGGTCAAGCGCCGTGGAATACGTTTTCACCACGTCCAAGACCTGTTCAGTGTCAAGGCTGTTCGCAACCCGCTTCATAACCTCGACCGTCTGGCCGAGTTGCTTGAGACGTTCGCGATTGACGGCGCAACCATGCAGCAGATACGATTTCAGCACACTTGTTGCCCAAACCCGGAATTGCGTCGCACGTGCAGAATTTACACGATAACCTACAGAAATTATTGCATCAAGGTTGTAGCAATTGACCGAACGGGTGATATTGCGTCCGCCTTCATTTTGAACTAGTAAAAAATCCTTACTAGTTGACGCCCTGTCCAATTCTCTTGAAGAATACACATTTCTGAGATGAATTGTGATGTTTTGTGGAGTGACACCGAACAAATCCGCCATTTGCATGCGTGTGAGCCACACGGTTTCATCGCGAACAGGCACAGGCAACGTCACCGTTCCATCTTGCGACTCAAACAATACAATTTCATTACTTTGCATCTCTATCTCTCCTCTCTGCGTCTCTGCGGGAGATACACCCTCCCACTACTACAAATACTTCCTCACGGTGTTGCGGCTCACGTCGAGCGCTTCGGCGGCGCGGGTGAGGTTCTCGCGGTACTTCTCGTACACGCGGCGGATATGGAGACGGATTGCGTCTTCAAGTTTATCTGGCATGCGGCCCGACTTCAATTCTAGATTCCCTGTAAGTCCAGCATTCATCTCCTTGTGTTCGCGCATGAGTAGGTCGAAATCTTCCTCTTCCAAGGCCGTCGCCCGGTCGAGGAGGTTGATGAGCTCGCGCACATTGCCGGGATAGTCATAGTCCATCAGCGCGGCAATTTGCTCGCCTTTCAAGATACGATTGTTGTGGAACTTGCGCCACCAGGCATTGGCGATAATCGGGATGTCATCCTTGTGTTCGCGCAGAGACGGCGTACGCAACTGCACAACATTCAAACGCTGATAGAGATCTTCGCGGAACTTGCCCGCGCGCACAAGCGCGGGAAGGTCGCGATTCGTGGCCGTGACAAGCCGCACGTCACACCGCAACTCCTCCCTGCCGCCAACGCGCATAAAACGCCCGCCTTCAAGAACACGCAGCAGAAGCGCCTGCACTTCAACCGGCATCTCGCCAATCTCGTCAAGAAAGAGCGTGCCGCCGTCAGCCATGAAGAACAGACCGTCCGTCCGCTCGATGGCGTTGGTGAATGCACCCTTCTCATGTCCGAAGAAGCGATCCTCCAGGAGGTCTTTGTTTATGCTCGCGCAATTGAAAGAAACGAACGGCATCTTGCATCTTGGACTTTTTGTGTGGATCTGCTGGGCGACCGTCTCCTTTCCCGTGCCGCTTTCTCCAAGAATGAGGACCCGCGCGTTCTCGTGCGCAGCCACGCGATTGATGCGCTCCTGCAGCATCGCAATCTCGCGGCTCTTGCCCAGAAGCTCGCGCCCGCCGTATCGGTCGTAGTGTGCGACAGCGTCTTTCACATCGGGCTTCCACGCGCACGGCTTCACGCCGTTGGCGAGATGCCGAACCGCCTTCGCATAGAGCGATTCGTCCTGGTAATTGCGGTAGTAGAATTGCGCCGCGGCAATCAGCTCGAAATAGGCTTCTGTCTCCGAGGAGACGCGGCGGGACTGGTTGAGAAACGGCATGTACTGCCCGACATCTACGCCGAACGACCGCCCGACCGCCTCAAGAAGCGAAGCGTCGAACAAGCGTATGTCCAATAGGCCCTCCACCAAACCGGCAATGTCTTCCTGCATTTCATAGGCACTTATCCAAGTCACGGAAATCTTCTTTGCCTTGAGTTTTGCCAAAGCTTCCGAGAGCATTTGCGGATCGCCGCTCACCGATACGCCCAGCATATAGATATGCGTCCATTTCGGCGCACCACGCTCTGATGCAAGTTCAGAAAGCAGTTCCGGCAGACGCCTCCGGCTCACACCGCAGACCTCCGCTCTACCGTTCAGTCCCTTGAGTGCCACCGCCGCCGCGACCACGTATTCCGAATAACCCCAGCCCGTCAGAATCAAATTTTCGTTTCCGTTCATTGGCGTATACTCCTTTCCGAATGATTTACCGGAGCTGATTGTATCAAATTTTGTCCACTATGGTCAAAATTTGACTTCACAAAGG
>JBJEVW010000290.1:0-8493 GCA_051884735.1 Kiritimatiellia bacterium
AGGCGTTGCCCCGGTTCCGGGAGCATTCATCCCGAAAAACCGGGATAAGGGTGTCTTCGGAGAAGGCGGCGCGAGGTTGGCGAATCAGAAGGACGAAATCTTATTCGGCCTTCCGGTTCATTTCCTCCCAAGCCTTCTCAATGGCGGGAAAGTCCGTTTCGGGAACGCCGAGTGCCCGAAGAACCGATCTTGCAATGAGCTTGTGCCCTTCGAAAACCGGATGGACGCCATCGTAGGTGAAGTGCTTTCCGGAATGCGCCGGGAACTTCTTCAGGGCCGCAATCTCATCGGCACGCGGATCGGCCAACGGCAAATCGCGTTTCTTGGCTTCCTCGCGGATGAAGTCCGCGAAGGGATCCAACAGACGGTTCTTCTCGTATTCGGGATCCTCCGTGATCAGCGTCGGAGTGAGCGCTATCACCTGAACGCCGACTGCGGCGGCCCGGTTGTACATCGAGCAGACGTTCTGCTTGTACTCTTCCAGTTGGACGCCACGTCCCCAGTCGTATCCCCAGACGTCATTGACGCCGCAGGAAATGGTCATCAGCCGGACGTCCGGATTCTGGAGAATCCCGCCAATGCGCCCATTCATGTCGCCGGCATGATTGCCGTCTCGACCGGCCGGAACCATTTTCACGTCCGGCACTCCCGCCACTTCAAGGCCTTTGAGCACAAGGGAAATATAGCCGCACTCGCCGGCTCCCAAACGGGTAATCGAATCGCCCAAAAAAGCAATTGTCTCGCCCGGTTTCACAAGAATGCCGTTCTTGCCGGGTTTCCGGCGCGGACGAATGACCGCTTCCTCCGAGGGAAGGCGTTTGATGGTCTGCGTGAACGCAAAGGGCGCCGAAAAAGCGCCTTCGGAAATGGTGCGCGAGGCGGAAAAGCCGCAGGGATGGGTACGCATGACGGAGAAATCGCCAATCACGATCCCGAGGGGAGCCAAAAGCTTGTTCCCATTCCAATCTTCCAAATTGGCGCTTCCCTTCTCCGCCACGGTCTTTTGCCGCCACGGCCAGGCGCGTCCGTATGCGAGCAATCCCGCACCTTCTTCAACTTGCTTCTGAAGCATCGCAATGTCCGTCTCGGAAAGGGTTGCCAAGTCGACTTGGAGAACCTTGCGGGAAACGCCGCCGGCCAACCACTTGCGGGCATTCTCCAAAAAGATACGGTTGTCGCCAAGCAGGGGATCGATCTTGTCGTCCGCGACAACCACGACACGCCCTTTCCCGTAAACAGAGGCGGCCGCCATCACCGCAGGGGTATAGTTCCAGTTCTTCGCCGCAATCAGCGGGAAGGCAGCCTGCGACGTGCGGTAGACCGGCCCGGGAAGCCCATCGGAATCGAGCGTCTTGACCGAATCGAGAATCGCACTGCGCCAAACCCGCTGTTCGTCCGTGAGAGGTTCGCTCCCAAACGGCACCTGCGGCTCTTTCGCAACTTCCGCCGGAACGCAGACGCGAAGGCCTATCTCGGCATGGCGGGTTCCCGTGGCGCACAGCTGCCCCAGGCGGCGGATGTGAATCATGCAATTGCCGGCCTTGCCGAAAGTCGAACCCCAACAGCTTCCGCCTCGAGCAACGCGCCGCCCGGCTTTCGGTTTGCTTTGGGTGGGACCGACCGGATCCTTGCCCGAATACTCGGCACAGTCTTTTGCAGGCTGAAAATAGTCCAGTACATGCTCGAACAGATTCCCGTGACAGTCGTAAATACCCCACGGATTCGGTTCGTAGCTCCCGACTTCGGCCGTACCATACGGCGTCTTGACGCCTCGCTTGAGGAGCGGATCGTCTTTCCGGTAGGAATCCGCGCCGTTGGCATAGTAGCGGCCAAGCTTGTCAAGTACATGATCGCGCTGCAATTTGGTCGCGCCATCAGGCGTGGTCTCGTTGTAGGGCTTCGCCGTTTCTCCGTTGTTCCAGACCGTCGTGGTGCCGCCGCGCGCGGCATACTCCCACTGCGCTTCCGTCGGCAAATCGAATTCGGCCCGGAACTGCACCAGTTCGCGCAACTGCCCCATGAACGAGCCGAAAGAGACTTGATGCCCCGTGACCGGCCAGTTGATTCCGTCCTCCAGGCTTCCGCGGGCGTCATTGTAGGAAAGCCCGCCGACCGGACGCGTCTCGCGATCGCCTTCCGCTCCGTAGTTGTTCTCCATCCAAAAATCCATCACATGGTACCACTGCTCTTGCGTCAACTCGTAGATGCCAATATAGTAGGGTTTCGTGATTTCAACGGTGCGGACTCCATCCCGCCCATCGCTTTCGGACTGGAGGTTGCCGAGCTTGATCGCTCCATTGGTCGGTTCAATGCGCCGCAACAAGAGATCCGTCGTTTTCCAGCGGCGGTCCTTTTCGCCACCGGGAATCGACTCGCGTGTCGGATACATCGTAATCTCGCCCGCCGTTTTTCCCGTAAGCGATACGCCCATGTACTGCCCTTCGACCGGCTCCGTTTTCGGCGAAACATACGGCTTGCGTTGCAAATCCTGCGTAATCCGGGCATCGGCAGGCGGATACTTGGCGCACGCATCAAGCGTTTCCTGCGTGATGGGGATTGTCCATTCCGCCAAGGCTGCCGCAATGTTCGCCCCGGTCTCTTCCGAGAAAATGCGGGCGAATGTCTGCCAACGCTCTTCCGTTGTCGTCGGGTTCTTGAAACCGGGTTGGCGATAGCGGGCGAATACGCGCTTGAACGCATCCCAGCCGTATGCGTCCTGAAGCCGCATGTACATCTCCAGCGCCAAGAAATAATCGCCTTTCCATTTGTCGAACGATTTGCCGCGCGAAACCCAGTTCTTGACCCGACCCAAGCCGACTTGGCGGTTCGACGGATGCTTGCCCGAAGTCCGGAAATCAATGCCGGTCACCGTTTCCAATACATACGTGGTGAAGAGATTGACCGTCACTTCCCCCGTGCCGTCCGGTGTCCAATCGCGACTCTGGTGGTTGTGACCGATTTCATGGAATACACCCCAGGAACCTTCCTGCTCCAACATGGCCTTGTTGATGCACCAGTCGAAATGTTCTTCGTTGACGTACGACATCAGCGGATAGCCGCCGTGCAACCAACCGCCCGTCAGCTGGACGTCCGAACACATGCGCTCCGGATAGGCGCGTTTCTCTTTGATCTGGGCCAACTCCTGACAGGCGTCCAACACGCGATCCCAGTGCCTGGCTATCCAGGCGGGATCGTCTACACGGAGCAACCCTTTCGTTTCCGCCGAAATCACAAAGTTGTTGCCTTCGATTTCGCCATACGGCGCCCCGGTCTCGGCACACTCCCGGATGAACTTCTCGTTCGTGTCGCGCCCAAGCTTGAACCAGGGCGCCATGACGGCTCCGGAAATCGTGACGGACAGCGTTCCTTCCATCTTGTTGCCGCCCTCCGGGACAACCAGATACACGAGCCCGCCAAACGGCGAGGAAAACTCCATCTTCGTGCTGCGGATGGGAACTTCCACCGAGACGACCGGCGCCCGTTTCCACTCCGGCGCAGAGGTGACATTGTCATTGGACGTGCCTATCCGGACGGCAAGCCCAGCCTCAATCGCTTTCTCGTCCGCCATCACCGTCAAGGCTTGCCCGGCAGGCGCAAAAAGCCCCGTCGAATGCCATTTCGGAACCGCTAGCGAAACCGAAATCTCACGCTCGATCGAGGGGGTGCCTTCCTTGACAAGCCCCGGATAGCTCTTGGCTGCCGGATGTGCCGGCCAAACCTTGTCGCGATTCGCCAGCCACGAATTCCGATGGGAAAGAATCGCCATGCGCGAGAACAAATCGCCAACGCCGACAGGCGTGGCGGGCGAGGGAACCGTTACATTCGGATTCGCGGCAAACATGCCGGCAATGTGCTCTTCCGTCTCCGGATGGACGCCCGAGGGCAACGCATTGACCAAGTCGGAAAGCGTATGGAAAACCTGCTTGCGAATCTCGACCGTGGCATACGTCTTCTTTTTCGCCAACTCAATCGCGTCTTCCACAAAAACGCCCGGCTGCGCATCGTCGCGATAGACCGGAAAAACGCCGTCGTCAAAACGGAGCATGTACGTGTCCGTCATCAACGCGCCAAAGACACCCAAGACTTTATTGTCCGGGAATCCTTCCGTGAAGCCGACTTGGCTGTGATAGTACAGAAAGCCCCATCCCAGCGAGGCCATCAGCAACCCGCCTCCATTCGCGACATACGAACGGACGTGCGGAATGTCCTCCATGGCCAAACCCGTCGAGACCAACAGGTCGGCCGACTGCAAGTCCGCCACATCCTCAATGTGCGAGAAGCTCGCCTTCTCTCCCGTGATTTTGCGCAAAAGAGGTTCTGCCTCTTTGCAGCGGAGCAAGGCGATTCTCGGCTTCTCCGCACCGCCCACGAGCCACGGCAGCGCATTCGCGTAAAGCGCCTGCGTATCCGCGAAAAACGGCAACTTCAAAAAGGCCGGATGCCCGAAATACAGGAACCGCCCCTTTTCGTGGAAACCGGCGGCCGCCACAAAGCCGCGCGTCTCGTCGGCATTCTTGCAATAGGCCAACGGAACGACCGATTGACGGTCCAAAACAAGGACGTTTCCGGGAATGCACCCGGCTTGCATGCCAATCGTCGAAACGCCCGTCAATAAACGCTCGCGCAACTGCGAGAGGTCGTCATGGCCCTCCGCCTTCATGCGGCTTGGGACAACCATCAGAAAAAGGGTCGCGAAAAGAAGAGAGAGTCTAGTCTTTATTGAAGTTTTCATTCCAGATTTTCCAGTTTGAATGCGATCACAAAACCACTTTTTGCGAAAACCGGAACCCGTCTGCCATCGATTTCAAGTCCACCCTCTCCATCGGAGCAAGCGCGTTTCCGCTTTGAATGAGATTGTATCAGAAGCATCCCTGATTTGACCATATATTTGCGTATTTTATACCTATCTGATTGCGAACTTGAGAGAAAAAGGATACAATCGGATTGTCGTGTTGGTTTTCCCTTTATCTCCCCTATCAATTGGTATTTTCGATTTTCCGGCGTTTGCACGAAACATGAAAACCGTACTTTTTTTCACAGACTTGCATGCAGGTTGCCATCAAGTGGAATTGGCTGGCGCCCGGGCGCAGGCTAAGATGTACAACTGGCAGATTGTCGAGGTTGAATACGGACGAACCGATCACCCGGCAGAAGAATTCATCGAACATTGGCACCCCGATGGCGTTATTGTTGAATGCTCCTACTTGCGCATTCCAGTCCAATACGAGGCCTACGCATCCGTTCCCGTTGTTTTTATCGACCCCAATCTGCGTCTGTTCAAGGATCAGTCCAGAGTCTTTTCCGTTTGCGTCCATTCCGAACAATACGCCCAAATCGCCGCCGATGAACTCAGCAAGCTGACCCCCGCCTGCTACGGCTATGTCGGTTGGTGCGGCCGCGCCGATTGGTCCCGTTTGCGCTATCACGCCTTTCGCGATCAATTGGCGCAAATCGAACCGGACAAAAAACTCTACTGCTTCGAAAACACCTGGTTCCGATACGATATCGTTGCATTTCAAAAGGAACTGATCGAATGGCTGAAATCGCTCCCGAAACCATGCGCCATTTTCGCCGCCAACGACGAAACCGCCGAACAAATCATCATCTCTTGCCTCCATGCGGGCATCAAATGCCCCGAAATGGTTTCCGTCTTGGGTGTCGATAACGATGTCTTCCGCTGCGAAAGCAGCACGCCATCCATCTCTTCCATCGGCGCCGACTACTTCGGTGCCGGTCGGATGGCGGTCGAACTGCTGGAAAAACAGTTCGAAAATCCGAATGCACCCGGCGAAACACTCTACTACCGCCCCACTGAAACCATCTGCCGCGGTTCGACGCTCTTGCTTCATTCAAACGATTATCATATCCGCCTCGCCGTGGAACGGATCATGCGCGATGCCTGCAAGGGCCTGGCCCCTAGAGACGTGCTCAAAGACATCCCTTACTCGCGCCGCCTCGCCGAACTGCGCTTTCGGAATGTGACCGGAACTTCCATCGGCGAAATGATTCTGGAAGTTCGTTTTCAAGAGGTTCTCCGCATCCTGAGAAGCACGACGACTCCAATTTCACTGATTGCAACAAGCTGCGGCTGGAATTCGGAATCCTTCCTCAAACGGTATTTCAAAAAGCGCACGGGTCTTTCCATGCGTGAATGGCGACAGCGCGAATTCCATCTGACTCCCTGACCGAATCCAACACCCCCCTTTCTTTTCCATGTCTGTTCCGGCTCCTGTTCCCCTTCACACCATCGTCGACGCACTTTCGGAAACGCTTTGCCTCGACGCCTTCGCCAACGATGTCTCCCATAATGGCTTGCAAGTGGAGGGAGCTCCGGATGGCGTGCGGAAAATCTGCTGCGGCGTGGACGCTTCCCCGGCATTCTATGAACGCGCTCTGGCGTGCGGTGCGCAACTGATGATTGTCCATCATGGAATCAGTTGGGGTACATCCCTCTCCCGGATCGCCGGCGCAAACTACAAGTTGGTCGCCCCGCTGATTCGCTCCGGTGCAGCCCTATTCGCCGCCCATCTCCCCCTCGATGCTCACCCGCAATTCGGGAATAACGCACAGCTTTGCAAGGCTCTCGGTTTGCAGAACCTCGAACCCTTTGCGCAATGGCACGGCTTTACCATCGGATTCAAAGGCTCCCTCCCCGAACCAATCCGCTGGGCCGACTTTTTGGCGAGGATTGCCGCCGCCTGCCCCGATGCTCCTCTCCGCCACGTGGACTCTGGCCCGGAATTCGTCCAACACATCGGCGTTGTTTCCGGCGGTTGCGGTGCCGAGGAATACCGGCAGGCCGTTGCCGAAGACCTCGATGCGTTCGTAACCGGCGAAATGAATCTCGCCGCTTATAACGCCGCTTGCCTCGAGCCCGTCCATTACGCCGCCGCCGGGCACTATGCGACTGAACGATTCGGCGTTCGCGCCATTACCGAAGCCATCGCCCGGCGTTTCGGTCTGGACTGGGAAATGATCGATTTCCACCTCCCATACTGATTCAAGCCTTTCATGCAATTCTCGCCGATCGGATTCTTCCATGGAAAGGCCTGCCGCAAATACGACGCCCCGCGGCAGGCCGTCTACGCGCACGAGGTCTCCGGTGTCGTCGAACTCCTGCCCTGCCAGAATTTCGAGCAAGCGCTCCGCGATCTGGAGGGCTTCGAGCGAATCTGGCTCGTGTTCGTCTTCGACCGCAACGGCTCCCATTGGCGCACAACCACGCGCCCACCGGTCGAAACGCCCGGACATAAACGCGTCGGGACCTTTGCGTCACGCTCCCCTTACCGCCCAAATCCTATCGGCCTTTCCTGCGTGCGGCTTGTCAATGTGAAGGGACGTCGTCTCGAAATCGCAGAATCCGACCTCCTGGACGGAACGCCAATCTTGGATATCAAGCCTTACGTCCCGGCGGCAGATGCCTTCCCGCAGGTCCGCGCCGGATGGGTGGGGGAACAACAGGCAGAACCCTACACCATCGAATGCTCGCCCCTCTTTTCCGCCTGTGCAGAACAGCTCGCCGCCCTCGGCGGCCCCGATCTAGCCGCTACCGTTCGAACGCAACTTGCTTTCCAGCCTTTTGATGCTTCCCGAAAACGCGTGGTTTCCCTCCCGGATCACCCCGGAGATGGCATTCTTTCGATTCGGATGTACCGGATCCGTTTCCATGTCGACGAGCCCCTCCACACGATCCGGATTTTATCGGTTTCAAGCGGATATACAGCCAAAGAACTACTGGAACCGGACAATCCTTACAAAGACAAGGAATTTCATCGCCGCCTCCATTTGCCGACGCCATCGTGACGACTCGGGCGGATGGATTGCCCCGTATCCCAAAACGGAAACCTCACTCCCCGCTGGACTGAGCCAAATCTTGCGTGATGCGCGGATCGGCCGCAGGATACTTGGCACATGCGTCCAACGTTTCCTGCGCAATCGGAATAGACCATTCCGCAAGCGCGGCGGCGACATTGTGCCCGCATTCTTCCGAAAACGTCCGGGCAAAAATCTGCCACTTCTCATCATTGTTCCGGGGGAGCGCAAAACCTGGCTGGCGATACCGGCGGAAAACCTTTTTGAAGGTCTCCCATCCATACGCGTCTTTCAAGCGCATATACATCTCAAGCGCCAAGAAATACTGGTTCTTCCAGTCCTCAAACCGCTTGCCGCGTGCCACCCAGTTGCGGACGCGCTTGGCGCCTTGCTCGCAATCGGTTACATAACGGTTGCTCCGGCAATTGTCGCCGACGACCGTCTCGATGGCATGGCACGTGAAGAGATTGACCGTGACTTCCGTCGCCCCCTCCGGCGTCCAATACCCGCTTTGGTGATTGTGCCCGATTTCGTGGAATACGCCCCAATCTCCAACCCGGGACAACGCCTCTTGGTTCAAATAGCCGTCAAAATGCTCCGGATTGATGTGGCTCATCAGCGGATAACCATTGTGGAGCCACCCCGCAATGAGCTGGACATCCGAACAAAAACGCTCCGGAT
>JBJEVW010000291.1:0-8485 GCA_051884735.1 Kiritimatiellia bacterium
GGAAAGCCCGTTGTTCGGACGCGAACAGACGACCGCCGTGCCGATGTCGCCCCACTTTTGCGAGCCGAAACCGAAAACACGCGAATCGGTCACGGTCGTCGACCTCAAATCGGCATCCGTGCTCGGATACGCGCCATCGCCGACCGGGATGCCGTCATACATCAATATTTCGCCGCACACGGTTTGCGCCAATAAAGCCGCAATTCCGGCTAGAAAACAAGAATTCTTCATACTGAACAGATGCTCAATGGGTTCAAGATAAATGGTAAACTACCACCCCTCCTCCATTTAGACAATATCCAGTAGTATAACCACCACAAAACGCCTCCCGGAAACGCCCCTGTTCCCGTTCCCACGCCTCCATGACGGCTCGCGATCTGCGCTCCTTTGACATTTCGCATTTTGGCATAGACAAATCCTTACCAAAAAGGTAGAATTTTCAGGCATGAAACTGACTCTTTCCCGCGCAAAAGAACTGCTCGCCACCACCACAAGCGAGTCGCATCTCATCGTCCACGCCACAAATGTCCAAGGCTGCATGGAAGCCTTTGCACGACATTTCGGGCAGCCCGCCGACGAGGTGGAACACTGGGGTGCCGTCGGCTATCTTCATGACTACGATTACGAGCGCTTTCCGACCGAGCATCTTAGCCACACGGAATCTGAACTCCGCGCCGAAGGTGTCGATGCGGCCGACATTCGCGCCATCCTCAGTCACGGATGGAGTATCGTCAACGACATAACGCCCGAAACCAATCTGGAAAAAAGCCTTTTCTGCGCCGATGAACTTTCGGGCATCGTCTGGGCGACAGCGCTCATGCGCCCGACCGGCATTTCCGACCTTGAACCCAAAAGCGTCGTCAAAAAATTCAAAGACAAGAAGTTCGCCGCCGGTTGCAATCGCGATATTATCCGCCGTGGCGCGGAATTGCTGGGCCTCGATATTCCAACCGCAATCGCCATCTGCATCGAGGGAATGAAACCATACGCCGCCGAAATTGGCCTCCTCCCCAAGACATAATCGCCGATTTGCTTCCCCGGCTCCTTCACCCTTCGGTATTTTGTTGCTGCCCGCCGCTATTGCGCGGGTAGCAACTCGCCTTTTCCGCTGCTGTACCTCGTAGGGATAGAGCGCGATGTGCATCGCCCGTGGCGGCTCGCTACTCGCGCCGCCGTTCCGCACAGGCGGAGGGTTTTGCATGCCGCGGTGTCGCCCGCGGCTCATCCCACCCGGTTTATGTGCCACCACTCGCGACCTCAAACGATAAAAAGCGGCATCCCAAATGGGACGCCGCCTTCTGTTTCCGGAAACCTTTCGCGGTTTTCCGTTATCCGTCTGATAAACTAACGGACCTTGCCTTCTGCCTTGCGCTTCTCGACAATCTCAAGCGCGAGATTGTTCGGAACAGGCTCGTAGCTGTTGAAAATCATGGTGAAGCCACCACGTCCCTGCGTGAGCGTACGAACCGTGTTCGAATAACCGAACATCTCGGACAACGGAACCATGGCGTTGATGACCTTGAGACCGGCCTTTTCGCCCATCGATTCAATGCGACCGCGACGCTGTCCAATCGAACCGGAAACCGCACCGAAGTAATCCTCCGGCATGGTCACCTCGACCGCCATGATCGGCTCGAGCAACTGCGGCGCGCCTTCCATCATGAGCTTCTTGAAGCCCATGCGAGCAGCCAATTCGAAGGCAATTGCCGAAGAGTCGACATCGTGGTAGGAACCATCGTAGAGCGTAACCTTGAGGTCGACAACCGGATAACCGGCATACGGCCCCTTCTCCATCGCGCCACGAACACCCTTTTCGACTGCCGGGATGAACTCGCCCGGAATCGCACCGCCGACAATCGCATCGATAAACTCGAAATCCTTGCCGGGTTCCACCTTCTCGAGACGCAGATAGACATCGCCGTACTGACCCGAACCACCGGACTGCTTGACAAACTTGTACTGTCCTTCGGCAGTCTTGGTAATCGTTTCGCGGTAGGCAACTTCCGGACGGCCGACCTTCGCTTCAACGCCAAACTCGCGCTTCAGGCGGTCAACGATGATTTCGAGGTGCAATTCGCCCATGCCGGAAATGATGGTCTCTTCCGTCTCTTCATCGTAGGAAACGACAAACGTCGGATCCTCGTCGGCCAAGGCCTGCAGACCCTTGGAGAGCTTTTCGTTGTCAGCCGTGGATGCAGGCTTGATGGAAATCGAGATAACCGGAGCCGGAAATTCAATCGATTCGAGGTGAATCGGATTGTCCTCATCGCAGAGCGTATCACCGGTACGAGTACGGGCAAGACCGACAAGGGCGACAATGTCACCGGCATGCGCTTCTTCAAGAGGCTGCTGCTGCTTGGCATGCATACGGACAATGCGTGCAACACGCTGATCCTGCTCGCGCGTGGAATTCCAAACCGTATCGCCGGTATGGAGAACACCGGAATAGATGCGGGCATAGACGAGTTTGCCCATGTGCTTATCCGCAACAATCTTGAAGGCGAGAGCCGTGAAGGGATCGCTGTCGGAAGGCTTGCGGATCGGAGCCTGCTTGCCGGCTTCCTCGTCAGCCTTCGTCAACTGCCCGACAACATCGGGAAGATCGAGCGGGCTGGGCAGGAAATCGACAACGGCATCGAGCATCGGCTGAACGCCCTTATCCTTGAAGGAGGAACCGCAGAGCGCCGGCACAATCTGGCGCGCAATCGTCGCCTTGCGGAGAGCCGCCATCAACTCATCGCGGGTGAGCTCCTCGCCGGCGAAGAACTTCTCGAGCAGCGCATCATCCGTCTCTGCAATGCTTTCCACCATCTTGTTGCGCCATTCTTCGGCCTGCTCTTTGTATTCGGCCGGAATGTCGCTCTCGATAACCTTCAGACCGAGAGAGGCATCGTCAAAGGTGAGCGCCTTCATTTTGATCAAGTCGATGACACCGACAAACGTTTCGGCGGCACCCATCGGAATCACGATTGGAACGGCATTGCCCTTGAGAATCTTCTTGACGTCTTCGACGGCCCCAAAGAAGTCGGCGCCCGTACGGTCCATCTTGTTGACGAACATGATCTTCGGGACATTGTACTTCTCGGATTGGCGCCAAACCTGCTCGGACTGGGGCTGAACACCGCCTACAGCACAGAACAACGCAACCGCGCCATCGAGAACGCGCAGAGAACGCTCGACTTCAGCCGTAAAGTCAACGTGGCCCGGAGTATCAATCAAGGTAATCTGATGTTCACGCCAGTAGCAGGTCGTAGCGGCAGAACCAATCGTAATGCCGCGCTCCTGTTCCTGAACCATGAAGTCCATCGTGGCCGCACCATCATGCACTTCACCAATCTTGTGGTTGACACCAGTGTAGTACAGGATGCGTTCGGATGTGGTGGTCTTGCCGGCATCGATGTGCGCCATAATGCCGATGTTGCGGACTTTGTCCAGCGTAATTTTGCTAGCCATAGCAGATCGTCTCTGGTTTTCTTGTTTCTGGATGCGCCGCACAGGAAAACGGGCGGCTGGATCCGGACTGGAATTGGATAGAGTGAAATTGAGGTGCAATGCTATCAAAACCAACCCCGTAAAACAAGCCTAAATTTTCGCAATTCAAATCGGTACCTGTTGTGGCAAATAACAACGCCTCCCGCCTCTCGCGGGAGGGACGAGCTCCTGCTCGTCCGTAGCATGGCACCGCGCACCGCCGCCTCCCGACTCCGTGGCGGCTCGCCATACTCCCGGCCGGAGCGGCCCGCAGGACCGACGCATGTAGATTTTCTGCTGACGAAAAAAATGACCAAGCGGTGAAAGCGTCGGACCTAATCTTCAATCATCTACGCATGAAAAACGGGTGTTGCTTCAAATGCGTCGCCCTGGGGCGGCCCGCCACCGACCTAGTGGAAAATTCGTTTTTTTGCTATCCTTCTTTTGCGCCATCCGCTACATTTCCGAAAAGCCGCATCGGTTGAATGCTCCACACTGCCGCTGCAAGCCACACCCGGATTGCAAACCATGATTGTCCATCCCGAAAACAGGAGATTCCCATGAAACCATTCGTCCCCCAATGGATCATTGAAGCGAAACGCGATGGAAAGACAATCCCCGAGTCCGATTTGCGAGAGTTTGTAAATCGGTTTACAGATGGCTCCCTTCCGGAATACCAAATGGCCGCCTTCGCTATGGCTGTCTACTTTCAAGGCATGTCGGGCGAGGAAAAACACGTTCTCACGGATGCCATGATGCATTCCGGGGATACTCTTTCTTGGAATACCCTGGACCGCCCGACTGCGGACAAACATTCGACCGGCGGTATCGGCGACAAGATTTCCATCCCGTTGGCGCCTTTGGTGGCCGCTTGCGGTGTGGCCGTTCCCATGATTTCCGGACGCGGCCTCGGCATAACGGGAGGAACGCTCGACAAGCTCGATTCTATCCCCGGCTACCGCACCTCCCTGTCTGTCGACGCTTTCCGCAAGGTGCTTGAAACGGTCGGGTGCTCCATCATCGGCCAAACCGATCGCCTCGCTCCAGCCGACCGAAAACTCTATGCCCTTCGGGACGTCACGGGTACCGTTCCGTCGATTCCGCTGATTACCGCCTCCATTCTTTCGAAAAAGCTGGCAGAAGGTGCGGAAACGCTCGTTTTCGATGTGAAATACGGTTCCGGTGCCTTTATGAAAACGCTCGATCAGGCGCATACGCTTGCCGATTCGCTCGTCGATGGGGCACGCCGCGCCGGTCGCAAGGCAACCGCAATTCTCCATGACATGAATCAGCCGATTGGCCAATGCATCGGCAATGCGCTGGAAATTCGCGAATCCATCGAAATCCTCCAAGGTGCCGGCCCGGCCGATACGCGGAGCCTCGTGCTTGAGCTGGCCGTTCCCATGCTGACGCTTTCTGGTGTCGCCACCGACGAGGCCGATGCCCGTCGGAAACTGACCGATGCTCTTGAATCCGGCACCGCCCTCGAAACCTTTGCCAAAATGGTCGTTGCCCAGGGCGGCAATGGAAAGGTCGCCGAAAAGCCCGCAGAAATCCTTCCCGCCGCCTCGTACATCGCAGATGTCGTCGCCCCCGCCGAAACCGCCGACAAGCCCCATGTCGCTTCCATCGACGCGGAAACCATCGGGCGGATTGTTCTTTTGCTGGGCGGCGGCCGCCAAATCGCCAGCGATGCCATCGATTATGCCGTCGGTATCGATCGGCTCGCTTCTGCCGGCGCATCCGTCTCCCCCGGCGATCTTCTCTTGCGTCTTCACGCCCGCTCCCTCGAAGAAGCCGAAGCCTTGATCCCCATGGCTCAAAGCGCTTTTCGCTTCCGATGATTTCCCTCCCGCCTCCCATGATTCGCGCCCTTTTTCTGGATATTGACGGAACCATCGTTTCCTTCAAGACACACCAAATTCCGACCTCCGCTCTCAACGCTCTCCAATCGGCCCACGCAAATGGTGTTCGCATCGTCATCGCCACCGGCCGCGTCCCCGCCCTCCTCCGACCGCTTGACGGCGTCCCCGTCGATGCATGGATTACCGCCAATGGTGCCGCTATCTACGACGCACAGTTCCACCCCATCTGCGAAAAATGCCTCCCGCAGGAATCCATCGCACGCCTCGAATCCAATCCGCCACCCGATGTCGGATGGTTCTTCGCTGATCGCACTGGTGTCGCCGTTCCGTCCATTCACGCAAAATTTCCGCTCCTCCACGACCTGCTGGATTTCGATCTTCCGCACACCACAACACCTTGGTCGCAAATTGCAAAGCGGCAATGGATTCAGGCCGGATACTTTCTGTCGCCGGAAGACGACCGCGGACAAATCGCGGAATGGCTTCCCGGCTGCAAGGCACTTCGCTGGCATCCGCTCTTTGCCGATATCACACGCGCCGACACGGAAAAGGCCAATGGCGTCGCAGTGCTCTCCCGCCATTTCAAGATTCCAATCTCTGAATGCGCCGCTTTCGGAGATGGCGAAAACGACATCTCCATGATCCGCCTTGCCGGTGCCGGTGTCGCCATGGGAAATGCCAACCCTTCCGTGAAAGCAGCCGCCGATTATGTCACCGATTCCGTCGATGACGACGGCCTCGCAAATGCCCTTCGCCATCTTGGCGTCCTTTCCTAAGCCTCATTTTTCGTGCCATGAACATTCCTTGGCCCCTTCTGATGCAGTCCGCTCGCGCCGCAACGGCCAACTGCTATATCCCCTATTCACACTATCCCGTCGGTGCCGCTTTGCTGGCAGATGATGGCTCGATCTGGACCGGCGTAAATATCGAAAATGCCTCATTCGGCTTGACCAACTGCGCCGAACGGACCGCCATTTTCAAGGCGGTCTCCGAAGGAAAACGCCATTTCCTCGCACTCGTCATTTGCGGCGGCACCGCCGAATCGCCCGCCCACCCGTGCGGCGCATGCCGCCAAGTGCTCGCCGAATTCTGCTCGCCGGATATGCCCGTGCGCGTCATCCCGCTCCTGCCGCCGGCAACGGCAGAAGAAGATGATGACGAAGCCCCCGCCACACATGCGCTCGCGGAATACCTCCCCTTTTCCTTTCGACTCGACTCTCCCCGTCCGTAGACGCGCAAAGAATGCCGCCGGCTTGCGCGCCGCCCAAGGTGCCACTTCAAAATATCGCACCCTGATTCAATTTCCTTTTGAAACGTTCCTTTTTCTGTTATCATCGGTTTGTTGCACGCTTCCGCTTTTTTTCACTCTGCTTAGCTCCCCCGTTTCCATGTGTGGCATTATTGGCTTTATCGGAACAAATCCCGCCGTTCCCCATTTGCTCTCCGGTCTCCGAAAACTCGAATATCGCGGCTACGATTCCGCCGGTATAGCAATTGCCTCCCCGGCAGAATCGAAAATCGTCGTCCGGAAAGCCGTCGGCAAAATCGCCAATCTGGAACAGGAAATCGCCGATCATCCGCTCGAATTCGACGGCTCTATCGGCATCGGCCATACCAGATGGGCGACCCACGGCATTCCTTCCGTGCAAAATGCCCACCCCCACCTTTCGCAAGACGGCCGGATCGCCGTCGTCCATAATGGCATCATCGAAAATTTCCACGAGCTTCGCACGCAACTCCGGGAACGCGGCTTCGAATTCCGCTCCGAAACCGATACGGAAGTTCTCGCTCATCTCATTCAACTGTATCGCGCCAATACGCTCATCGATTCCGTTCGCGCCGCCCTCCGGCTCGTCCGCGGAACATTCGGCATCGCCGTTGTTTCCTCCGACTTCCCGAACCAGATTGTTGTCGCTCGCCGCGGCTCTCCTATCGTCATCGGTGCAAACGGAACGGAAACCATCGTGGCTTCCGATGTCGCCCCCATCATCCCCTATACCACAAGGGTGACTTTCCTGGATGATGGCGATATCGCCGTTCTGACCCCCGGCTCCTTCGAAATCCGCTCCATGGCCAATACGTCGGTCTCCCGCTCGGAAACAGCCGTCGACTGGGATCCGGGCGCCGCCGAAAAGGGCGGTTTCGAACATTTCATGCTCAAGGAGATTTTCGAACAGCCGGAAGCCCTCGAAAACTGTTTCCGCGGCCGCCTCCTCGAAGAGGACGGCACGGCAAAACTGTCCGGTCTCCGGCTCGATCCGCACGATATCGCTTCTTTCGAAAATCTCGTCATCACCGCTTGCGGCACAAGCTACTACGCAGGTCTCCACGGTTCCTACGCCTTTGAACAACTCGCCGGAATCCCCTCCCGGATCGAACAGGCCGCAGAATTCCGCTATCGCAACCCGATTCTCTCCCCGAACGCAGGTGTCATCGCCATCAGCCAATCCGGCGAAACCGCCGATACGCTCGCCGCCGTCCGCGAGGCCGCCCGCAAAGGCGCGACCGTTCTCTCCATTTGCAATATCGTCGGCTCGACCATCGCGCGCGAGGCCGGGCGCGGCGTCTATCTCCACGCCGGACCCGAAATCGGCGTTGCTTCCACAAAGGCTTTTCTTTGCCAAGTGGCTGTCCTCAATATGATGGCGCTCCTCTTTGGCCGAACCCGCCGCCTCTCCAATTCGGAAGGTGTCGAAATCGTGCATGCCTTGCAGAAACTCCCCGATCTGATCCGCCGCGTCCTCGAACAAAAGGATTGCATCCGGAAGATTGCCGAAAAATACGCCGGGTGCTCCAACGCATTCTACATCGGCCGCGGATATATGTACCCCGCGGCTCTCGAAGGCGCCCTCAAGCTCAAGGAAATCTCCTACCTCCACGCCGAAGGATACCATGCCGCCGAACTCAAGCACGGCCCCATCGCCTTGCTCGATGAAACGGTGCCCGTCGTCGCTTGCGCACCGCTTATCCCCGGACACGAAAAGACGATCGGCAACATTCAGGAATGTCGCGCCCGGAAGTCCCCCGTCATCGCCATCGCGACAGAAGGCGATGAGGCCATTTCCGCCTTCACGGAAGACATTATCCGTGTCCCTCCTTGCTCCGAACTCGTCGCGGCACTCCCCGTCGTCGTCGCCGAACAGCTTCTC
>JBJEVW010000292.1:0-8471 GCA_051884735.1 Kiritimatiellia bacterium
GCGAGCTCACCCGCCAGCAGGCGGTCAACAACATCGCGAAGATGCGCTACAACGATACCTTCTTCCGGAAATTGCGCAATGAAACGCTGACGAAATACGAAAGCGCGTTCCGTCTGGCCCAGACCTACGCTTTCCTCGCGGCGAAGGCGTATGCCTACGAGACGGGTTCTTCGTTTGCCCCGGGTACGCCGGGCGACGAATTGCTGCGGCAGATTGTCGGGGCGCGTTCGCTCGGCGAGGTGGATGCGGACGGCAATCCGCTCGACGGCGGCGCCGGCGATTCGGGGCTGGCGGGTGCGCTCGCGAAGCTCGACGCAAATTGGGCGACGGCGAAGACGCAGCTCGGCATCAACAATCCCCAGCCGTACGCGACCTGGTTTTCGCTGCGGCACGGACTTTTCCGGATTCTGCCGGACGAGTGGGGCGACAGCGCCTGGCAGAAAGAACTTGCGAAATATTGGTGCGACGACATCAAGAGCAATCCCGACTTTGTCCGCCATTGCCAGCCGTTCGTCTCGCAGTTCGGTTTGGCCGACCAAGAGCCGGGACTCGTCATTCCGTTTGAGACCACGATCGATTTCGCGAAAAACCTTTTCGGCAAGGATCTCGCCTTTGACGATGCGCAGTTCGATTCGTCGTGGTATGCGACGAAAATCGCCGCCGCCGGCGTGTGGTTCGAAGGCTACAACGAGAAGCGCGATGGCTACACGGGCGCAAGCGCGTTTTCGACTACGCCCAACGTCTATCTCGTGCCGGTCGGTGTCGATAAAATGCGCGAACCTGGTTCGGACGGCGAAACGATCGCGGAATTCACGGTTGTCGACCAGACCATTCCCGCGCCGAATGCGCTGACGGCGAGCGAGATCGCCGAGGCCAACCGGCTGCCGCTTTACACGGACGGCGACTTCGGTGGCGTCGATGCCGTCACGCGCATCCGCCGCCATCCGTCGTTCCGCGCCTATTTCGGCGTAATGGGAACGGCGCCGGACGATGCGCAGCTCGATGCGACGCGCCTGACCGGGCGCAGCGTCTGGAACACGCGCTGGCTGCTGGTGATTCCCGCCGGCACGCTCAATGCCGACCGCGAAGCGGCGCTCAGGGCGTTCATTTACGGACTGGATACGGATCGCGACGGCGTCATCGACGTCAAGCCCGTGCGCGACATCCGCATCGGCTTCAAAACCTATTCCAATTCCGGCAAGTGACCGGCGGCGAACGCGCACGCCATTTCGTCCGGCAAAGCGTTTTACGCGCTCAGGAAAATATCTCTTCAGAACTGTTTCGGCCGTATTCGTTTCCATGTTCGCTTGCGGCAAGACTCAGGTATCCCTCAAGGAAGGCCTGGGGATACTGGAACCGACGCGGAGCGCCCGGCGCATCGTCGAATGCCACGTGAATGAAGTTCTTCACAATTCGCGTCACGACGCCTTTTCTGCGATTGCCCGACTTCTTGTTGACCGCTTCGACAACCTCGCCCGCCTGAATGGCGATGTTCTCCGTCCCCGCACCGAGCGCGGCGCGCGGCAGCTTGACCGGCAGCCTCTCGTCTCCGTCCATCGACCGCTGCTGTCCGCGATAGAGCTCGTCGAACGCCTTCCGGTCCATCGCCGTATCCCAGCCGCCGACCGTCTCGTCGGCCGCGTGCGGATCGATGCCCGTGTAGGAGATGCTGCCGTCCTCGTAGCGCTTGAACTTGAAGACGGCGTCGTTCATGAGCGGCCCGTTGAAGACATTGAGCGAAACGAGCAACTCGAAGTCCTTCACCGCAAGCCCCGTCACCGCCTTGAAGAGACTCGGCTCCAGCTGCGAGATGACGTCCTTGAGGCTCCGTTCGCGGTAGTCGGACAGATACATGAAGATCGGCACGCGCGTCGCGAACTTGATGAGCTTTTCCTGGATCGTCTTGCGCAGCGACTTCGTCTCCTTCTCTTTCTCCGTCAGAATCTTCGCCTCCTTCTTCGTCGGCGCCTCGCCCTCCTTCTTCGCCTTCTTGATCTCCTTCGCGTTGCTGATGATCGTCGCGATGTCCTTGTTGAGCGAGCGGAAACCCTCGATGGACTCCAGCGCCTTCATGGCCTGCGGATTGTTCCGGAGCGCCTCCAGCGTCTTGTTGTCCACGTTCACCAAAAGCGCCGACTCCCACCGCTTCGCGAGCAGCGTCGCGGACGTGCCTGACATGGCGATGTCGAGGATTTCTTGCGCGTCGACCTGCTGCATCGTGCTGCCGTCGTACGCCAGGACCGGCAGAAAATTGATGAAGTCGCCGACCTTCTTCTCGGGATTCGACTCCTCGACGTTCAGCCGGCAGCTGTAGTCCGCGATCTGCCGGAGCGCGCGGTCGAGCGAGAAGTCGAATACATAGCACGTCTTCTTCAGAATCTCGCACCGCCCGTCCTTGTCGGTGATCGTCCACGGACTCTGCACGCGGAACGCCGTCTGGAAATACGTCTCGGGGCTTTTCAGGTTCCGCAGCATAAAGACCCCCGTCCACGGACGCACGGTCACGCCCGTCGTGAGCTTGCCGCACGAGAGCGTGATCGTCTTCGTCTTCAGCGGATCGCCCATCGCCCGCCGCACGGGCCCCAGCGCATCGAGTCCGATGCCGGCCTTCGTTCCCGATGCATTGACGACCGTGTAGGTGCCGTAGGCGTTCGGCTTGCGGTTGTTGGCGCTGTTGAGCAGGTTCTCCATCGCATCGCAGGCGGCGACGTTCGGCAGGAACCAGAGCGTATGGAACAGCACGTTCAAAAGCCGCACGTCCGAAAACGGCATCGGCGGACGCGCCTCGGCGCCGAGCTTCAGATTCTCGACACTGCCCGGCAGGTAGGCGCCGCGGATGAGATCGAGCCACTGCTGAACCTCGTTCGCGTAAATGAATCTCGCCGCCTCGCCCTCGCCCTCCGCCGAGAAGAACACGTTGAGGTCGAACTCGTTGAACTGCGTATCGATGGCGACCTGGCGGATGGATTCCGGCAGCCGGTACGTGAGCATCACCATCTGCGGCAGCGCCGCGTACGGATTCGCCCCGGGTCCCTTCCAGTCGCGCTTCGCCGTCTGCTCGTCGGAATACGTCCAGTTGAAGATCTGGTCCTCGATGAACTCGCCCGAGTTGATCGCGCGGAACGGCGTACCGGAGAGATAGAGATAGTACTTCGCGTCGATCTCGATGTACGTCTCGTCGAGCGCATTGCCCGCCTCGTCCTGCTGATACGCCTCGACGTCGAAGTCGACCTGCTGCTCTTCGTCGAACCTGTCCTTCTTGAAGAGCTTCGCCGCCGTGTCCCGCCACGCCCCGAAATGGTATTCGTCGAAGATGACGAGGTCCCAGTCTTCGAGATGGATGAATTCGTTCTTCGCCTTGATGCCGCCGGAATCGTTCTTGCCGAGGAGGTCCTGGAACGAGCCGAAGCAGACGATGGGCCGCTCCTTGTCCGTCGCATCGTACTGGGCGTCGATGCCGACGTTTTCGTTCGCCGCATTCTTGTTCGAGACGAACTGCCACCCCGCGAAATCGCGGTGGCCGAGCAGATCGTCCCGCCAGGCCGACTCCACCGCCGGCTTGAAGGTGAGAATCAGCACGCGCTTCGCCTCCAGCTTCTTCGCCAGCTCGTACGTCGCGAACGTCTTGCCGAAGCGCATCTTCGCATTCCAGAGGAAACGCGGATGCCGGTCGGAGTTGCGCCGCTCCTCCCGCTTGTAGAAAGCGTACGTCTTCTCGACCGCTTCGGCCTGCTCGGGACGCATCTCGAAGTCGAGCGTGCGCTCCGCCTCGACATCCTCGCCGCTGCGCAGCGCCACGACCGCCGAGCGCACGTCCTTGACATTGCACCGGAACCATTCGCTACGGCCTTGGCGCAGGAAACCCCGCGCCTCCAGCACGCGATGGACGTCGTGGTCCATGAAGCACGACCCGTCCGGACGCATCGCCGACTCGACGAGCTCGACGCGATACGAGCACGACGTGCCATCCGGGCGCTTCGTCGGAAAATGCTCGGCCATCCGCGCCTCGACCGGGCGGTCGGTGTAGCCGACCTTCAGGAGACCCGCCATATCCGGCCGTGTCTCGGCGTAGGCGTAGATCGTCGGCCGCGATTCGGGCCGCCCCGGAAAAAGACCTTCGATGTTCATTTCATCATTCCTTTCAAAATGTAGCGTCTGCTTGACAGCGAAACCATCCGTTTGGTATCCTTTCCCGCATCAGGAGGCATCATCATGGCACAGGTCAGTTTTAGGATCGACGATACGCTCAAATCCGAAGCGGAAACTCTCTTCAACAACATGGGCATGAATCTCTCAACGGCCATCACCATCTTCCTCCGGCAGTCGATCGATCGCCGCGCGCTTCCCTTTGAAGTCCGCGCCTGCGCCAATCCGCTGGCCGCACCCGATCGTATCCTCGCAGCCATGGAGGACTACGCCAACGGCAAGAAGAACTACCACGTCCACGAATTGCCGCCGCTGACGGAAGACGTCCCGAAAAACCGCCGTTCTCCCAGGAGCCGTCGTCATGCAAAAGGTCTGGTCTGACCTCGCCTGGGAACAGCTTCAGAACTGGTCTGCGCGAGACAGGAAGACGCTTAAACGCATCTACGCGCTTATCCAGAGCATTGACCGCAACGGCTATTCGGCCATTGGCAAACCCGAGCCGTTGAAGGAAAACCTCGGCGGATGGTGGAGCGTGCGCATCGACGCGGCCAACCGTCTGATTTTCAAAATCGACAACGGCCAGCTCGTCATCAGCTCCTGCATGGGCCATTACGAATAATTTCATCGCCCAATGGGTAGACTCGCCAGCTTCGACTACACCTCGCCGTATTACTACATGGTGACCTTGAAACGGCTCAAGGGGCTGGCGGCATTTTCCGAGATCGGGCCCGACGGCCTCGTCGAAAACGGAATCACCCGCACGTTCACGGCCATCATCAACGGCTTTCATGAAAAGTGGCGCTGCTGCGAAGAGATTTCGCCCTTCGTGATCATGCCAGACCACCTTCACCTGCTGATCAAGATTCGCGACATCCCCGAGCGCGTCGCGCTGGGCGTTTTGGTGAGCCAGCTCGCCAAGGCGCTTCGCAACGCCTACTGGCAGATTGTTGCGGCAGACGCCGCAACAGGCAAGACCCCGGGATTTGCGGGTTGCGCACCGGGTTGCGCGTCCGCGCAACCTCGCGGCCAAAGCCGCGAAACTCCTCCACGCCCGATATTCGAGCCGGAATGGCATGATTGGATCGTCAAGAAAAGCGGCCAGCTCGCGGCCTTTCGCCGCTACATCAAGGAGAACGCCGCGCGCGCCTGGACGCGCCGCGCCCACGCGCGGTATTTCGGCCGCGTGAGCGAAGCCAATTTCCTGGGCCGCCGCTGGTTCGCCTACGGCAACCGCGCGATTCTCGACCTGCCCGTCTTGACGCCCTTCAAAGGACACCGTGCGACGGCCGAAGGCTCGCCCGACTGGCAGGCGATGATTGAGGCGGCCTCGCGCATCGGGCCGGGCGGCGCGGGCGTTTCGACCTTCATGAGCCCGCTCGAAAAGGCCTGCGGCAACGCCATCGCCAAGGCCGGCGGAAAATTCATCGTCCTCTCGCCCGAGGGCTTCGGCCCGCGCTGGCACCCGCCGCTCGAAAAAGAGAAGTTCTGCGCCCAAGGGCGCATGCTCTTGCTCTCGCTCTACGAAGCGGCCGCGCGCCAACCCACGCGCCAGGAACTCTACGAACGCTGCCATGAAATGATCGACCTCGCACGCGCCGGCCTTACGCCATCGGACGAATCATCGACTCGATGAACGCAATCTCCTCCGCCGAAAGACCATACTTCTTGTAAAGCTCTTCATCCGTCCACGGCTTCGAGAAGTCTTGGAGAGGGACAAGCGAATAAACAGAAGCCGCTGCATGTTGAGTCGTTTTCTGCAACATGACCATAAATCTAAAGAAACGTGTTTTCATATAACTGAGTGCACATTCGGATTCATGTTTTGTCTTAAACGGACCTACAACTAAATATGTCTCAGTGCAGCAACTACCTGGATTTCCCAACAGTGGCTTTCCTATTATTTGATGAGGAAAATCATCGCCGGCTCCATACGCGGCCGATACAAAAATTTTGTATTTTGGAATCCATTCGATATTTTGCAAAACCTCCTGCCTTCTGATATATCCAATCCCACCATTTTGATACAGTTGAATCGAATTCGGAAAAGACTTATCCTTACCAAGAACATATGTGCGCAATCCAAATGGTCTTTGCGCGCTAACTAATACATCAAAAGTACCATTTTGATTTGATCGAACTTTATTCAGAATAGAGACGCCTTCTTCATATCGGATGAATACATCGCACCCTTCTGTTGTCATCAATCGCGGACACTGCTTGAGAACATTATTATGATTATGCGTGACGATTGTACAAGTTCCCGAATGCGTTGCGTCCCAAAGAAAATAGCACACGCCACCTTTAATCTGCACTCCGCTAAAGCAATCAGTTGAGTCAGCAAAATCATGTAACTCCGAGATTCGCTGATCTTTAATCATTTCTGATCTAAACCTTCCAAGATCGCCGCCTCTTCCGCCCGAATACCATCGCGCAGGAATTACCATTGTCAGATATGATGGCTTAAGCGCCAACGCCTGTCGGACGAATTTCTGATAAATTGGCATAGCACCTGCGCCATCACTTCCATCGCCAAGCTGGTACGGCGGGTTGCCGATGATGACATCGAACTTCATCTTGAAAATCTCCTTCGGGTCTGAAACGTGGATGAACTCGTAGGCGTGGGTTTCGAGCGCGGCATCGCGGTCGTACTCGCGCTGCGACGCGCCGCAGAACCGGCACTTGCCGTCTTTCCATGCGTGCTGCGTCTTGCGGAAGCGGATGTTGCCTTCGGGCGAGTCGAAATGCGAGACGGAATATTTGCTGTTCGGGAACTTCGAGCAGTAGAGCGAACGCCGCGAGAGCAGGCTCGTGAGCTGCGTGATGGCGATGCCGAAAAGCTGCCGGTGAAAGATGTGGTCGAGCCGCTCCTGCAAATCGGGAATCTTCGGCTGGAGGCCCACGATGAGCCGCCGCGCGATTTCGCGCAGAAAGACGCCGCTTTTGCAGGCCGGATCGAGAAAGGTCGTCGACGGATCGCGAAAGAGTTCCTGCGGCAGGAGATCCAGCATCTTGTTCGCGATTTCCGGCGGCGTGAACACCTCGTCGTTCGAGAGGTTTGCCAGACAGCAGAGCACATCCGGGTTGTACCCTTCATCCTTGAGATTCAACATCGTAGAGCCTCCAGTAGAGTTTCGTGACGGGTTTGCCGACGGGTTTGGGGAACCTGGCGAGCGCGCGTGGCGCAAAGAGGTCGTCCGAAGGCACCGGTTCGGCGTCCTCGCCAATGTCCTGACCCTTCTCGACGCAATCGGAGTTGGCCAGCATCTCGTTCATCGTATAGTCGGTGCGCTGAATGCGCATGCCGCCGACCAGCGCCCACTCCGAAAAGATGATCGGCTCGGCCGTATCGTTCCCTTGATTGTCGACCTGCATCATCGAGAGCGCATTGCCGCGAATGATGTTGCGCGAGAGGATGAAGTGCGCCGATCGGAGGACATCGTCCTTCAACGCTCTTTTCTTGAAGAGGGCGCAATAGGTCTGCTCCCATTCGTCGAACAGGCGCCGGCGGCACGCGTCGACGTTTTCACCGTCGATGTCCACGCCGTAGAGCAGACCGAGCACGCGCAAGGCGCGCTGCTCGAAATCCACCGGCGAACGGCGAAACTTCCCGCGCACGGTCGCCAGCTTGCGCCGCAGAATCTCAATCAGGAAATTGCCGTCTCCGCAAGCTGGTTCGAGAAATGTGCTGCCGTCGTCCTCGGACTGCGGTTTCACGAGATCGAGCATCGCGTTTACCTCGCGCGGCGCGGTAAACACCTCGCCCCGCGCGCGAACGCGCTCCCGTGACTTGATTTGTCTTGATTCTTCTCGCTTCATGCATCGGCGCGCACATCAGCCGCCGGGGAATTCCGATGCATGAAAAAAGAGCGCATTTTCTCTCATGCACTCCAGCGAGGTCCTTCCACAGACCTATGGTGAATACACTGCAGAGAAAATGCGCCCAAACGGGCGCATCTTCACGTACGTGATGTTCACCAAATAGAAAATGTGGAAGATTTTCGCTGGAACAGCACGTAGCTTCGATGCTACGTTAAATTGTCTTTCTTGCGGGATTAGCCGTCCCGCGACGCACCCTTACCGCAGCGCGCGCACCTCGTCGAGGCCGCCCTGCCGCAGTTCGGGCTATGAATATTTTTTCAGTCTATCGTCGTTCGTCTCTCCATTTTATTCGTTCAGGATTGGGAAACATCCGAGGTTTCCCGTCCCCGGAAACGCGATTTATCATACTGAATTTGGCGTAACCGCACAAGACCGCGAAACCTTGCACCCATTATCCCGGAAAAATCCGGGATAAATGATCCCAGGTTTTCAATTTCGCTTGAAAA
>JBJEVW010000293.1:0-8464 GCA_051884735.1 Kiritimatiellia bacterium
GTGCCCCTCCGTTGAAAATTTACCGGCCCCCATGGCTTGCAAAAACAACGCGAGGAAAATATCGTGCGTCAAAAACAGCCCGAATTGCGTGGAAATCATTGTCGCCCGAATCCAATCCAGCAACCGCTTTGCCGAAACGTCTTGCGGATAATACCCCTCGCCAACCCCATTTGCCACAACCCGGTTGTTGAACACGCGGGCGCCTTCCCGCTCGTGACAGTCATGCGCCAACTTCGTGTCGTACATCCAAACCCCGGGAATGCCCAACTCCAAAGCCTCCTCGACTTTTGTCTCCTTGATGCCCATTCCTTCCGCCATCACCTCGGCCGTCCGCTTCGTCCGTAAAAGCGGCGACGCCCGGAATGTCCAATCCGCCGTCGTCATCCGCTCCCGCAAATGCCGCTTCAGCAACATACCCGCTTCAAGCGCCATCCGGACACCCCGTTCCGTCAACGGCAAATCGCCGCCAAAGGATGGATCCTGCAACGAAATCGATGGCCTTTCCGAATGGCGGATCATCAGAATCGCATGCCGATTCGTCTCCCGGCATTTCTCGCAAAACGTCTTGTAATCAATCATGGCAGAAATCTTTTTTCCGGAAATTCTATTTTTCCGGACTCCTTCTGTCCATCCCCTTACCCTCCCGCACATGCCGGGCATTTCGCATGCCGCGGTGTCGGCCATGGCATGTGCGCGGCAGGGCCGCGCACACTCGCCGGGCCTCCCGACCCGCTGGGCCTCCCGGTCTCGCTACTCGGGTTTTGCCGGGCGCAGGCCTCTGCGCCCACTGGCTGTCGGGACTCCCGACCCGCCGGGCCTCCCGGCCTCGCTACTCGGGTTTTGCCGGGCGCAGGCCTCTGCGCCCACCGGCTGTCGGGACTCCCGACCCGCCGGGCCTCCCGCCCTCGAGCGGAATAACCACTTCAATCGCCCCGGCGGCATAAGGGGCGATTTCGTACCGGTTGTAGATGAAATGCAACCCGTCTTCAGCCAAATAAAAATTGTCGGTAATCTCAACTTCATTCAACAGGGGATACTCGCCGCCAAGCTTCCGGACGGCTCCCTCACGCAAGGCCCGTAGCAAAGCCTCATGCTTCTCTTTCGGAATAAAGTCTTCCAACTTCAGCTCCCGTCCCGTTTTACGGTCGATCGTCAACACCGTAATGGTCGTGTTCCCGTGCGCACCCCCAAGATACTCGTACTCCTCCGCACGATAACTTACATAGCGCGCGTCGGCATACACAATCTCGTAGGTGCTTGCAGATTCCCACGTCGTCGCCGTTTTGGGAATATATCCATCACCTCCCACCTCCAAAAGAATCTCTCGGCAACAATCCAGATAAAGGGCGAATTCCTCCGATTTTTCCCGTTCCTGGACGTACTCCGTCGCACACCCCGCCGCCATAGCCGCAGCTATCGCACAAAACCACACAGTCGATTTCATGATCAGTGTCCTTTCTGTTCCAATGGTACGCTTTTTTCCTGTTTATTGTTCGCGTCTGGAAAACGAGCATAAACAGGCGACCGCCTAAGCAATCACCACTCTGCCACACTTCCAAAACGCATTCTTTCGTATCTGCCCGTCAATCCAATATCATCAAACATAAAATATCATCCGGACGATTACAGAATAGAAGAATGATTTTTTCGTCAACCAGATTCACATTTGAACCTTTTCAGAACAACGAAAATACGCTTGCAGACGAAAAAAAAGAGTTGCCAAAAAATTTGTTTTTCGCTACTTTGTATCAGAAAAACCTTCCTTTTCCCCCTGCCCTCGTCGCAATCCATCCAAAAATAAAATAAAACATGAAAATCCCGTTGCGATCTGCTTTCTCCTATATCACTTTGATCGCCCTTTCCGCCATCATGGGTGAAATGGCTCATGCAGAAATCCTTCTGAATGACGGCTTTCCGGCCGGAACCGGCGGCTATTGCACAGGCTCTACCAAAACTTCGTTGAAGGGGTTGACCGCTATCAGCACGACAATCGTCGGATTTGCCGAAGACTCCTACACCCGCGGAACCGGCACCATCTTCGCCATGCCATCGGGAAGCGGGCTCGCATTGCCGCAAAAACTCATCGATGCCGGGCTTGACGCCACCGGAGATGGTTCGGCGGCCATCGGCCTGCAGAGTTCGGCGCAAACCGCTGGAACCGACAAATACCGCCACCAAAGCCGCAAAATCTCCGCTTCGCTCGCGCGTAAGACCGGAGAGACGCTCTACTTCCGCGGACTTTTCAAAGTCGATAGCGCCAGCTTCTCCACATTGGTCGCAGCCGATGGCCTCACCGTCTCCAATAACTACGGCATGGGATTCTGGAACCCGACCGATACGATGCTCGACGCCAGCACCGCCTACATGACCTATGTCACCGAGGCCGACCGGTTCTTCTTCTTCAATTTCGCCAAAACCGCCTCCGGCACGGCGCAAGTGCGCCTTTCAATCAAAACCGGAGACGGTACCGTCTCCACCGTGGCGCTGGCCGATAACGCCACCCTCGGGGCAACGTATCTGTGCATTGCAAAAATCGTCTACAACACCGATGGCACCCAAACCGTTTCCGCTCAGGCCCAAACAATCGACGGCTTCGATTCAAACACGCCTTACACGCTGGTCGGCGAGAGTATCGATCTGTTCGACGATTCGACCTTTTCCTTGCTCTTCGGTGGCAACTACGGCACCAAAGGATCGGTGACGTTCGACGAATTCCGCCTCGCCACAACCGAAACAGAAGTAACCGTTCCTTCTCAACCGGCCACAATCCAATTCTCTTCCATCGAAGCCGATGAAAAGAACACCCTGCTGAATGCGAATGTGCAGCTCAACACGATCGCCTCCGCCACAGTCGAGCTGAAATACGGCGCTTCCGAAGAGGAACTGGAAACGACAATCGACTGCGGTAGCGTATCCGAAAACGGGGCCATCCAAATCTCTCTCGGAGAACTTTTCCCGCAAACATGGTATGGGCAGTTGACGATTGGCTGGGACGGCGGTAGCTACTCCACGCCCGTCTTCTCGTTCGTTTCTCCGGGATTGCCGGAGTTCTCCGACGTCGCTGCCGGCGGTACCCTTTTCACCGAAACCGGCATCTGGGCCAAAGCAACCCTGAACAATCAGGGATTTGCAGACACTGGCGTCATCGTCACACTCTACTGCGGTGAAAGCGAGGATGACCTGATCGCCACCAACGTCTGGCTAGACGTGTCATCCGGTAGCGAACTTTCCTACACCCTTGCTGACGCCCCGGCTCCCGGTAGCACAGTCTACTGCCAATTTGCCGCTTCCTACGAATATCAAGGACAAACGGTCGAAGCCCGCTCCACAATCGTTTCCGTGAAATGCGAAGGAACAGAGACATGGACCGGCACCAACGGCTCCGACTGGCACGATGCCGGAAACTGGAGCGGCCTTGCCGTCCCCAACGAAAGCATTGCCATCAAGTTCTTCGATGGCACCGGCCAAGTAACGGCAACAACCGATGCTTTTGCCAAATCGATCAATGTCACCAATGCCTCCTCCCTCGTTATCGACATGGGCGGAAATACCCTTACATCCGGCAGTTTCACGCTCTCCCGCTCCTCCTCATCTGCAACACTGAAAAACGGCACCTTCAATTTGGGTACGCAAAAATGGCCGGAAACCGGACTTGAGAACCTGAAGCTGACCATCGCCGACGACGCCATCGTCGAATCGGCGGGCACGCTTGCCTATTGCGGCGCAAACGACCATATCAACACCTACGGAAAGTTCTCCCATGCCGGCGCGCTGACCATCGGACCGCGCTGGAGCAACTCCACGGTCGGCTCGGCGTTTTCCGTCCTCGATGGCGGCGAGGCCACCATCGGATCCACCCTTTCAGTCGGCTGGCATAACTGCAAGATTGTCGTCGCAAACGGCTCTACACTGCAGGTTAACGGAGCAATTGCACTCGGTGCCGGGCTCTCCGATCAAGGTTCGTGGGCAACTGCCTGGGTGTCGAATGCCACCTTGAAGGTAACCGGAAATGTCGGCGTCGGCACCGACGACCGCACTGGCTATTCGACCTTACGCATCTTCCACGATGAAGGATGCCCCGCAACGCTTGTCGAAATCGGCGGCGACTTGTACACGTCAAATTCCGGCGGCACCATGCGCAACTGCAAGGGCAACAACATCGTCATCCGCGGCGGCACATTGAGCGTCAAGGGCAACATCCGCGTCGACGGTACGACCATCAACGCGGCCCGCACGAACATGCTTTACATTGCCAACCGCGATACCCGCATCACGGCCGGTAGCCTGACGCTCAACAATACCGCGCAACTCAAACTCCTACTGCCGGAAAACGGCTTCGAGGCCAACCCCGTCCTCAACATCACTGGTACATGCTCTTTTGCAACCACCAACGTACAGGTCGTTATCGATGCTTCGGCATGCAAAGGATCGGATTGGCAGACGCTACTCTCGGCCGGAACGTTGTCCGGACTGACCGAAGACAATCTCGCCGACCGGCTCACCATCTCCGCGATCAACCCGGGATGCCAAGTCCTGACGCGATTGTCCGGGAACCAGCTCCAAGTTCGCGTATCCGCCAACGGAACGGCAATTATCATCTACTAGCGGACTGCACGATTTCCGCCAGCTCCATGAAACCGATCATTCTGCCGCTCCTTGCAATGACTGCCACCGCATCCGCCGCACCGGAGACGATAAAACCGGAACAACTCGCCGAATTCCGCCGCCAATGGGCGGCAGAACGCGAACGCATCGATGCCGATACCATACGCAACCGCAAGGCCCATGCGCGCATCCGCATCCTTGATGAGGCGGGGCAGCCTCTGGCCAACACCGAAATCGACGTCCATCAACTTTCGTCCGACTTCCGGTTCGGTTGCAACGCCTTGGTGCTGGAACAACTGGGGAGCGATGAACGCAATGCCGCCTATGCCGGTGCAATCGAGAAACTGTTCAATCTCGTCACCACGACCACCTGCATGGGCGTCTATGCAAAAGAGCCCGGCGGAAAACTCCGCTTCGCCGACAACGGCGATGAAGATTGGCGCCGCCCTCCGGTCGACCGTATCGTCGATTGGGCCGCAGAACACGGCATCGCCAGCAAAGGCCAACCGCTGCTGGCCGGCAGTTGGCACCCGAAATGGGCGATGGAACAGACGCCCGAAGAAGCTAGGCAAATGTACCGCGACTACTTCGCCGCAGTCGCCAAACGCTACGGCGACCGGCTCTTCATGGTCGATGTCGTAAACGAGGCTTTCTGCCACCGGAACTTTCCGCTCTTTGATGAGAACTTCTCGTTCGTCGATTGGGCATTTGCCGCCGCCGGCGAGGTGTTTCCCGCCGGTGTGAAACTCGAATTGAACGAATACAGCGCGGTCAATGGAAAAATCCGCGACTTCCGGGGCGAATTTGATCGTAGCGGCAATTACCTCGCCCTCGCACGGCGACTCCTCGACAAAGGGTTGCGGCTCGACGCGCTGGGAATGCAATTCCACATGTTCACCAATCGGGAACTGACCGAATTCATCTCCGGCCGGCGCTGGACCATCGACGATTTGCGCCGCGTCTACGCCGACTATGCCTCATTGGGAATTCCGCTCTACATCACGGAAGTTACCATCCCCTCAACCCTCCTCCCCGGAACGGAAGGTGAAGCGCTTCAGGCCGAAATCGCCGAGAACCTCTACCGGCTCTGGTTCAGCCTCGACAATTTTGCCGGCATTACCTGGTGGAATCTCTGCGATGGCGCAGCCTGGAAAAAAGAGGGGGATGTGCGCTCGGGCCTTCTCGACGCCGATTTGCGGGAAAAACCAGTCTACCAGCGGCTCTACCAGCTTATTCACCGGGAATGGACAACCAACGCCCGCTTGCAGACCGATGCCGATGGCTATTGCGAGTTCACCGGATTCAAGGGCGAATATCGCCTCCGCCGCGCCGATGGCTCAGGCGAAACGGGCAGCTTTGCGCTGTCGGAGAATGTCGATGATGGCATCTGCCGCCTCGCCCCCGCCAATGTGCCCGATGATACTCCTTGGACCGATATCAACGACCTTGCTGTCGAAGGCCGACCCTTCGAAAATCGGGAAGGCCCCTTCGACCGCCTGCCGGAAGACATCCTGCCGGATTTGTCGCCGCGCCTGCGCATGCTCTCGCACATGGGCACCGGCATGGCCGTCCGCTTCGTTGCCCAATCCCGCAAGACGCACGTGCGCTGGCAAAGCTCCTTCATCCAGCCCGCCAATCAGAAAATGACGCTCGCCTATCGCGGCGGCTTCGATCTCTACCGGCGTGCTGCAGACGGTTCTTGGCGCTTCGTCGCCAATCTGGTCCCGCCCAAAATGCGAGACGGTACGGCACGGGGACAATACACGCAATCCGTCTCCACCGAACCGGGAGTGGAATATCTGCTCTATTTACCGTCCCGCACCCGCCTTACCCAGTGCGAAATCGGCGGACCGATTGAAAAAGCGCCTCCGCGCACCGGCAAACCAATCGTGCACTACGGCACATCCATCGTCCAAGGTGGCCTCGCGTCTCGTCCGGGTCTCGCCTGCCCCGCCACCATCGGACGCTTGCTCGACCGCGAAACCGTCAATCTGGGCTTTTCCGACGCCGGCAGACTCGAAATCGAACTGGCCGAAGCTCTTTCCCGCATCGACGCCGCCGTCTATATCGTCGATTGCGGCTGGAATCTCACCGCGCAAACCCTCGAAGAGAGGCTGGAGCCATTCTTGCGCCATCTCTCGAAACGGCGCCCCGATGTGCCAATCATTCTGCCGGCCTGTTGTTCCGTCGATTTGGAAGACCCCGTCATGAACTGGTCGAAAAAATCGGCCGAAACCGCCGTCATCGCCGCAACGGCCAAGCGTCTGCAACAAGATCCCGCCTTCGCCTCCAAAATCTTCTACATTCCGCCTGAAGGCATGATGCCGCAAGATGGCGACGCGACATACGACCACATCCACCCGAACGATTACGGGATGAATGCCTTGGCCCGCCGCCTCGCCAAAGCCGTCGAATCCGTTTTGTCCGGCGCCTCCGCCGAATAACATCTCCCTCGCTCTACTCCCCGCACGAATCCTACCGTCCCGTGGCCCGTGGCGGTAGAGCGCGATATCCCTACCGCCCATGGCGGTTCGCCACTCGCCTCCAAGACGCGGTCGCAGTTCGCTAACAGCCTACGGCATCGAGAAACCGGTCAATGAACGAATCCACCTTCTCCCAGGTCTTGATCGCTTTCACCCAGCGCCCCGGGATGGCGTCAAAACCATAGTACGCACCGGCAATCTGCCCATAGACCGCGCCAATCGTATCGCTGTCGCCACCAAGATTCACGGCGGCAATCAGGCCGTCTTCAAAACTCGCCGTTGCGTGGAACGCCCAAAGTGCCGCATCCAGCGTCGAAACCGCCCAGCCGGAATTGTTCACTTCTTCACGCGTCTGATAGGCGGAAACCTCTTCTGTGCGGCTCCCCGACAGGTGCGCATCGAGAATCACGGCAAAGCGGTCGACCGTTTCCCGTACTTTGCGCGAACAATGCGTCAAATCGCTGATTTCATGCATCGTCTTTGCCGGATCCCGTTCATTCCGGGCAAGCAGATAGGAGGGCGCAAACCGCATAATCGAACCGTTTCCTTGCGATTCTTCGCTGCCATTGACGTACACGAGTCGGCGCGCAATGCTCTCGCAGGCATTCCATGTCGCACCGCCGACGTCAAACGACTCCCCGTCTTTCGACGAGAGATACCCGTCCCGAAACCACCGGACAAACGTGTCGCCGATATCCTTCAAATGATATCCGCCCTTGCGAAGATAGGAATCCATGATGCACATCGCCATCGATCCGTCATCCGTCCAATACCCGGGCGGCAGCCCGAATACGGGACAGGCAACCATCTCCGTAATCCAAGGATGGGCGTCCTTTCCCGAAAACTGGATGGGACTTCCAAAGGCATCGCCGACAAGCAAGCCCCACAACATTCCTTTTGCCTTGTTTCTATCCATTGTCCGTTGTCCTTTTTGCTTTTCCGGGAAACCCGTATATTGGATTCCATCCCGGGATTCGACCGGTCGACCGGCCCGTCACGGAGCAGAATGCCATATTGCCGGATTTGCGGCAAGCGCTTCCCTTCCCTACATAAAAGTTGGCACCTTTATCCCGATTTCCTGTACACGCAGTCACGGACGAATGGAAAAGGAGAGGGGTAACGCCCTAAGGAATTATGCAATAGGCATTTTCAAAGACATTTTACCGGCCATGCCAGGGCTTCTATTTTGACGCGAACTCTTCCCGTTGAAATGTTCTTTACAATGTATTCCTGCATTGATTTCGTTAATGAAGCGAGATAGTGCGAATTTGGATTGTTTTGGCAGAACGCATACAGGTTTTCACCGCCGGATTCCTCGATTGGGTCGCGGTTGAGCCAACGCATGAGGGAGGGATGGTAGAAGCGGTAGCCGTAGT
>JBJEVW010000294.1:0-8456 GCA_051884735.1 Kiritimatiellia bacterium
GTCGGAAAAGCATCCCGATCGAATCCCATTTTAGCGGGTGGCGAGCCGGCGGCAAAATGGTGGCGAGCGCGGGTAAGATGACAAGGGGAGGAAAAGTTGATAGACTTGCGGATATATTTCTTGAATTCGGCTTTTTCCGAAAAGCTGATAAGATAAATAAGAGTTATAAAAGATGAAGAAGGATAATATACACGAACTTATTGTATGAGAGGGGGCGCTCTCATTGGCGTTTTCTTCTTTCTCGTGTGTGTATTGTCTTTTGTTTGAGTTATCTTGCGGTCGTTGCATGGACTGAAAAGGAACATTGCCACAACGTGTTCGCAGGAATGGATAAAGGTGCGCTTGCCTTTGGCCAGATGCACCGTTTTGTGTTTTTTGCGGTGAGCGGAATGTTCGCCGCAGTTCGCTTTCCCGATAGAAATTGGGAGCAAGAAAAAGCGCGGAGGCAGTCTTTCTCGCGCAGCGTATTCAATTTTTTTGATCATTCCATCGCGGTTTCCGGTACCTTGATGTAGAGAATCTGGGTGAAGCTGGACGCGAATTATCCAAAAGAGAAATCAAACATGAAGAAGTTATTGATTTTGTTCATCACCGTTTTCGCCAGCTTTGGGGCATGGGCTGCGACGGAGACTATCAATGGCATAACATGGACTTATTCTGTCTTCAGTAGTACGGCTATGGTTGAAGGTGTCTCTCCGGCTTCCGGCGATATAACAATTCCGTCCACGCTTGGTGGCTACCCAGTGACGAGCATCGGGGATTATGCATTCTATGGTTGTAACTCATTGGAAAGCGTCTTCTTTGAGGGCAATGCACCGGCGGTTGGGTATTCGTTATTTGATGAAGTTGAATTGGGATGTGTTGCCATTGTTTCAAGGAAATCTACGGGCTGGGGCGTTGAAGAAGGGGAATTGTGGAATGGACTTGTGTTGAAATATGGTATTGAGTGTACAATTGACGAAAATGGCATCTTGACCGACGTCGACCTAAACGGAGAAACCGACGCCACGATTCCAAATCGGGTGACGAGTATCGGAGATCGAGCATTTTATAATTGCACGTCTCTTACAAGCGTGACGATACCGACTAGTGTGACGAACATCGGAAAACGGGCGTTTTTTGGGTGTAGTGGACTTACGAATGTGACGATTCCGAGTAGTGTGACGAGGATTGGGGATTGGGCATTCTTTAACTGTAGCGGACTTACGGACGTGACGATTCCGAATGGCGTAACCGAAATCGGAATTATGCGTTCTTTTATTGTAACTCTTTGACGAGCGTGACAATACCGGACAGCGTAACGAGCTTCGGAGAGGGGGCGTTTGATGGGTGCGACCAGATTACGAACGTAAAGGTCGTTGATGGGGAGGTGTCTATTGCCATCCATTCGGATTGGACGAAGCAGTATCCCGACTTTACGGCGAAGTTTGGTGAAGACTTTGTGTCGGCTATTTTCAAGCCGACTGGAAAGGAGGACTTTTCGGGCAAGGAAATGCGCGTCTGGCAGGACTTTGTGACGGGTACGGATCCCACGAGGGAAGAAGACGTCTTTACGACAGCAATTGCCTTTTGTGCCGATGGTAAGCCTGTTGTGCGGTATTCGCCGGAGTTGTCTTCTGCCGAAACTGCTAAGCGCAAGTACACAACCTACGGAAAGGTCAATTTGACTGATAAGGAGTGGACACCTGTTACCGAAGGCAACGAAGAAAATTTCAATTTCTTTACGGTTTCGGTGGAAATGCGATGATAAACCATGACGAGCTGCGGTATCGTGTGAAATAGATCGTTTTCCGAAGAAAAGAAACGCACGCAGAGAACGCTGGGGATACAAATAGGCCCGCATTCTCTGCGTGTTGAAGGAGATATCCAGTGGCAAGCCCCCACCCCCCCATGGAGCGGTGCGGAGCGGCTAAAGCCGCCCCCTCCGATAAGCTTATTCCGCAAGAGCGGTGCGCGGGGCGGCGAGCCGCCACGGGCGATGGACATCGCGCCCTACTGGCGACGGGACTGGATGGCGAGGGGGCACGAGCGGTGCGCGGGGCGGAGTGCGCGAGATGGCGACGGGACGCGGGCGGCTCGCCACCGACGGAGCGTGGGGAGTGAGGGAGAAGGGGCGAAAAAAAAGCATCCCGCGGCGGAATTTGCTACGGGATGCCTTTTGGAATGGGAAAGAAGGGGGATGGTTAGACATTCCCGACGCAGAATCCATTTTTGGTCATGTATTCGTAACTTTCCGTAACGGTCTGCCACATTTCCTTGTTGGAATAATCGTGTTCAACGATAACTTCCTTGATAGAATCGGGCGTTTCTTCCAGGAGGAGGGCGATTTCCATGTCCCCTTGGCCGAGAGGGCAAAGCGTGATTTTACGGTCCAAGATGCCGTTTTTATAGGTTTGCTCGTTGGCGTCCTGGCGGAAAGGACCATCCTTGAGGTGGAGGAGCACCATACGATTGCGGAATTTCTTGAGCATTTCCACGGGGCTTTCGGCGCCAAAGTTATTGGTCCAGTAGGCATCGAGTTCGAGTTTGACGCCGGGAACCATGCGAAGATAGATATCGTATTTGAGTTCACCGCCGATGCGATCGAATTCGAACGCATGGTTGTGCTGGAAGAGGGTAATGCCGGCCTTCGAGAAGATTTCGAGCATGGCATTCGTGTTGTCGGCGGTTCTTTTGATGGCATCCAGATCTGAAAAATCATTTGGACCGTAACCGCAGACGCAGTTGGTCAGGCGGAGATCGCCGAGTTCGTCGATGATTTTCTGGCAATCGGCGGGTGTGTGAGCCCACGGAGAGTGTGTCGAAACCATGTCAAGTCCGAGATCGTCAAGAATGGTGCGGAATTCTTTGGCGGGGATATCATGAAGCCCGGCCGGTTCCACGACCTTGTAGCCGATTTTTGCCACGCGTTTGATGGTTTCGATAAAATCCTGCTGCGTCTTGGAGTATTCGCGCAAGGAGTAGAGCTGAAGACCGATATTGCGTTTCATTGTAGGTGTTAGAGTTTTGGGTTGATGATTGCGATAAGCGGTTAGATGGGAAAACAATTCGACCATGCCTCCTTTCCGTCGATTCCTTCGATGCGGATACGGAAAAAGGAATGGAACAATTGCGGATCGAGCTGGAATGTCGCTTCTTGGACAGACCGTCCCGGTTCTGCAGCGACGTAATCGGAAATGCGTCCGCGGGAGAAGATGCGGATGAAAGAAGCAGGAGAGCACTGCACGTGGACAGTCCTGTTGCCGGGATCGTATTCTAGCGATTTGATTTTGGCGCCGGAGGACGCGTAGAATGCGCCCGATTCAAGGGCGGAAACGACGGCGGGATACGAAAGAGAATCCGAGAAGACTTCAAGCCATCCGCCTCCATTCTGGCAATCGCGGCGTCCGACAGGGATCCGGGCATGGTTGTCGTCTGCAGCGATGGCGTACGGAAATGGAAGGGAGGGATTGCACCGCGCCAATCCGGAGACCATTTGGTTGAAGAAGGAATCGTTTTCCCGGATTCCGGTATTGATGGTGCTGGCATGGTTTCGGACCTCGATCCCAATCAAGCCTCGAAAATCGAGTGCATCGCCGATGGAGAGCATCGACCATTCCGGGTGGTTGAGGATGCAGAGGAAATTTTGCGCTTGAGCCTGATGTATGGCGGCATTGACGGCCGACACCAATTCCTCGTGCCGGTGTCGGGAATCGATTCCGAAGCCATCGACCTGGATCGGTTTGTCGAGCCGTGTCTCGGGTGTTTTTGCAATCATCCCGATATGGATGAGTGGATTCCAGAACCAAGGCGAAGGATTGCCGCAGATGGGGACTTCGAATTCGAACGCATTCAATGCGAGGAAGGATTCGTCCGTCAAACCGGTGTGATCGACTAGGTGATGGTGGTCGGAAAAGGCGACAATCGGAATGCCGAGCGAGCGATAGACATCCTTGATTTCCCGAGGGGTGTACTTCCCATCGGAGCAAGTCGTGTGGCAGTGAAGATTAGCCCGGAATGCATGCCGATCCGGAATTAGGCATTTTATCATGAGAAGGAACGGAAAGAATTATTGGATCAAGCAATACAGTTCAGTGCCTTCTGAAAGGGAAAAAATCTCGATGATATCCGCATTCGAGAAACGGATGCAACCATGGGAGGCAACGGAGCCGAGGAGCTGCTCTTGATTGGTTCCGTGCAGATAGATGCAGCGTTCGTGGCTATCGATTCCTTTGCCGGCATTTTTGCCGGGTTCGAGGCCTGTAAGCCACAGGACGCGAGTCAGGACAAGATCTTCAGCAGGGGAGGGGGATTTCCATTGCGAAGCGGGCAGGACGCGTCCATTCGGAGCGCGAGAAACGAATACGGTTCCCGGGCGCGCCTTTGCGCCATATCGTTCGGAAACACGATGCCATCCGAGTGGGGTACGATTAGAGCCAGATTGATTTCCGATGCCGAATTTGGAGGTCGAAATGCGGTATGTTTTCTGGAGGCGAACAGCGGAATAGAGGAAGGCTTGCTGTGATGCCGTATCGATAATCATCAAGAGCGCGTCTTCAGGGAGTCCGAGGCGCATCGCTTCTGCGAAAACCATTTGGCGGGAATGATCGGAGAATGGCGAAGAAGGAGGCACGACTGGCTGAGCCGCAAGCGCAGATTCAAGCTTCTCCGTTGGACCGGAACCGTTTCGTTGGGATTCTGCCTTGGCGGGGATCGCGAAAATGGCGAACAGCAGAAGCAAGGCAGGAAAAAAGAGGAGAAAAACCGTCATTTTCGGGAAAAGGCGGAGGCCCGATTTGCCGTGCGGGCAATCGAAATGAAACCGGGAATGAGTCGGCCAAAAGGAAGGCGAAAAGGGACGCCGGTTACCAAGGGGTCGAGAGCCCGACGAGTTTGATTTTTTGTGCAAATTCTGCCCCCTCCCGCATGACTTTGATCGATCCATCCGGCTCCTTTCGAACATATTCGAGGCGAAGGGCTGTCACGATGGCTTGTGTCGGATCGGCAAGCATGGTTTTGAGGAGTTCTTGATCGGGAGCGGTCAAGATGCTGGCGGAGAGTTCGTAGTCTTCGAAAGCCTTCCATGTGAAGGGTACCCACTTTGCGACAATTTCACGACCGATGATTTCGGCGTAGGCGCGAATTTCGAATTGAGCCGCTCCGGTGATTCGTAGGGCGATGAAATTGAGCAAATTTTTGAGATCGCACTTCCAGTAAGCCTCGGTATAGGTCGAGAGAGGCAGGTCTTTTCGGGCGATTTCGCGGGAAATTCCGCGATTGATGCGGCTCTGATAGAGTTCGCGTGCGCGGTGATGGAATTCAGCCTCCTCCTTGGAGAGAATGAATCCGGTTTCGGCATCGATTGGTTCACCCGAACCTTGGCGATTGGTTGAAGATTGTGCACGCCATTCATCGGGAGCGAGCTTACGTGCGGCGTCGATTGCGAGGGAATAGCGTGTGGAGTATTCGTTTACCGAAGCCGTTCTATGTCGAATCCATTGACGCCAAACGTCCATTGGAGCCCGGACATGCAGTTTCAGTTCGCACATTTCAAACGGGGTGGTGTGACGATGACGCATCAGATATCGAATCAGATGTTCGTCATCGGACGGGCGTTTCGTGCCGGCACCGTAGGAAACACGAGCGGCTTGAACAATGGAAGAATCGTTGCCCATATAATCGATGACGCGAATGAAGCCGTCATCGAGAACGGGAAATTTCATACCGAGAATGGCATCGAGTCCAGAACAAAATACCCGACCATTCAGTCGGGTATCCATTCCTTCAGCGGGAGTGTTGGTCATGAGAAGGAAATCGTAGGGGTATGATTAGTAAACTTGGACTTTTCCGGGCCAATCGACGGAAGGCAGAGACCGGAAGGAAGAGAACTGTGTTCCAGTCCGATCGGGTCCGCAAGCTTCGCTCATAAAGAGCATGATCAAGGCGATCAGCAAAACGATTGCCGCAGCGGCGATGATCGGGAAGATCACATTTGTTTTTTCCGGTGTTCCGAGAGCGATCGGTGCAGGTTTTGCCGGCGCTGCGGCAGCGGGGGCATCCGAGAGCGGAGCCGCTGCATCTGTGGCAGGCGTTTCGGCATCGGGCTTTGAAGCGGCGGTTTTAAGCGTCGGCTTGGCTCCCGGCTTCTTCAGGACAAGGGATTTGCGCTTGATTGTCGGTGCTTCGGAGGCATCCGTTTCAAGAGGTTTGACGGCTTCCGAGCGTGTTGTCGGAATTGTGCTGATTTTTGTCGGATTCGGCACCTGTGTCGCAGTGGTAGCCGTAGCGGCGTCTGCCTGCGTGTTTCCATTGAGGTCTTCGGCGACCTTATGGAGGGCGGCGGTAGCGGCGGGGCGCTTCAAGCGGAGCGTTTGATTCTGTTCTTGTCCGAGGGCAGAGCCGATACGGGGAGCGGTGCCTGGTGTAAGCGGTGGAACGGGGGATTTGGTTGTGGTCGGGGGCGTTGCCAAGACGGCCTCAAGAGAGATTCGAGAAGTCTTCCCCTTCATGGCTGCAGAGAGGTCCGTCGTGATTCCGGGGGCAGGAATTTTGGCGGTTTTAGATGGTGTGGCCGCAGTTGCCGGAGCGGGCGGAGGGGTGACGGGCTTCAAGCGGATCGTTGAAGAAGTACCCGTAGCGGGAAGGGGAGTTCCGCCGGCGGGCGACTGGATGACAATCGGCTTGATTCCGGGGATGGCAGGAGCGGATGCGGGGGCTTTCGCAGGCGCGACGGGCGCTGTCGCCGTTGTTGCGGGTGCTTCTGCGGGAGTGGAAACCGCAGGTGCTTGAACAGGCTTGATGGTGATTGGCTTAATGGTGATTGGTTTGGGGACGTCAGCCATAGAAAGCTCCTGAATTTGGAAAAAGCGGGAGGCGGGTGGAGAACCGAACCTCCCATGGGTTGAAATAAATCGAACGGGTTTGAAAAAAGACCTCGGGTTAGACGGTCATAACTTCGGCTTCCTTAGCCTTTGCAGCGGCATCGATTTTGCCGATGATTTCATCAGTCGCTTTCTGCACCTGTTCGAGGAGAGAGTCGCGTTCATCCTCGGGGAGGGTCTTGTCCTTTTTGATTTTATCGTTGGAATCGCGGCGGACATTGCGTACGGCGACACGAGCCTCTTCGGCCATACGGGAAGCGACCTTGACCATTTCCTTGCGGCGGTCCTCGGAGAGGGCGGGAATGGGAACGCGGATTTTGCGTCCATCGGAGACGGGGGTGACGCCGATATTTGCGGCAAGGATTGCCTTGCAGATTTCCTGCGCAACAGAGGGATCGAAGGGGGTGATTGTGATCAAGCGGGGCTCGGGGGTGGCGATGGAGCCGAGTTCGCGAATACGGGTAGGCGCCCCATAGTAGAGTGCGGTGATGTTTTCCACGAGCGCGGGAGAAGCCTTTCCGGTACGGACACCGTCAAGCTGTTGGCTCAGGTTTGCAAAAGCGCCATCCATACGGTTTTTTGTTTCTTGAAGAAGAGGATGCATTGTTTTTATCTCCTTTTCTATATTGTAGAGCGGCCAGAAAACGGCCGCGAGTGAGGTGAAAGATGAAAATGGGAAAATGAATCAAGGCAAATAGGATTCGACCTCGGTATCATTCACGAGCGTGCCGACCTGTTCGCCGGCGATAGCCCGTTCGAGGACACCATCGGCGAAGAAATCGAGCACCATGATCGGGATATGGTTTTCTTGACAAAGGGCGAAAGCGGCGGAATCCATGACACCGATTCCTCGTTCAAGAGCCTGGCGATAGGTGATATGATCGAGTTTTCGGGCATTGGGATTGATTCGCGGATCGGCTGTATAGATGCCATCGACCTTGGTTGCCTTCACGAGAATGTCGGCGCCGACTTCGGAAGCCCGGAGCGCTGCGCATGTATCGGTCGAGAAATAGGGGTTTCCGGTTCCGGCGGCAAACAAAACGATACGGCCCTTGTCGAGATGTCGAATGGCGCGGCGGAAGATGAAAGGCTCGGCAACGCCGGCTGCCGGGATTGCCGTCATGACCCGTGCTTGCATTCCGGCTTTTTCGAGGGCGTTTTGAAGGGCGAGCGCATTGATGATGGTTGCGAGCATTCCCATATAGTCACCGGCGGAACGGCTGATGCCGAGTTTTTCGCCGATTGCTCCCCGGAAGATGTTGCCGCCGCCAAGGACGATGCAAACATCAACGCCCATATCCTTGATAGCCTTCACCTTTGAGGCCATCTTTGCAACGACATCCGGATCGATGCATTGACCTGCGGAACGATTGAGCAGGACTTCGCCGCTTAATTTGAGGAGAACACGCTTGTATTTAGGATTCATAACCGAGGGTTCGGTGCATTTCAGTCACCGTGATGATATTGAATCAAATTTTGGTGCAGTTAGCAAGTGAAAAGGTGATGTTTTTGCAGTGTTTCGAAAGGAAAACGGTTTTTGGGGCGCGAACGCGGCGCCTGGTTTGGGAATCGGAGTCGGAGGACTTGGCGGCGGAC